>NZ_JBSFMM010000356.1:0-7194 GCF_053599555.1 Streptomyces sp. NPDC000941 | reverse complement strand
TCCAGCGCCGGCGCTACTGGCTGGAGCCCCAGACGCGACCCACCGCCTCCGAGCGCAAGGTCGACGAGGTAGAAGCACGCTTCTGGGAAGCGATCGAGAACGAAGACCTCGAATCTCTCACCAGCACCCTTGAGGTCGAAGGCGAGCAAGAGCAGTCGCTGCTGAGCGGCCTGCTGCCCATGTTGGCCTCCTGGAAGCGAAAGCGGCAGCCGCGACAGGAGTCCCAGCAGCCGTCCGACACGTCACTCGTAGCCGCAGCAGAGGATTCGGACGCGGACGACGGCCTCGCCGGGCGGCTGGCTGGGCTTGCCGTGGTCGAGCAGGAGCGGCTGCTGCTGGAGCTGGTGCGTAGCCACACGGCGGCGGTGCTGGGACACACGGATATGGACGCGGTCGCCGTGGGGCGGGCGTTCAAGGACCTCGGCTTTGACTCGATGCGTCTGATGGAGCTGCGGAAGCGGCTCAATGAGGCCAGTGGGCTGCGGCTGCCGACGGGCGCGGTCTTCGACTACCCGACGGTCTCCCGCATGGCCGGGTATCTGCGTGCGGAACTGCTGGGTTCGAACACCGGCACCGAAACCGACGTCGCGGAGCCCCGCTCGGCTGCGGCGCGCGTGGCCGACGAGCCGATCGCGATCGTCGCGATGGGCTGCCGCTTCCCCGGCGATGTGCGTACCCCCGAGGAGCTGTGGCAGCTCGTCGCGGAGGGGCGGGACGCGGTCTCCGAGCTGCCGACCGACCGCGGCTGGAACGTCGAGGAGCTTTACGACCCGGACCCCGACCAGCCCGGCAAGAGCTACGTCAAGGAGGGCGGCTTCATCTACGACGCCGCCGACTTCGACCCGGCGTTTTTCGGGATCTCACCGCGCGAGGCCCTGGCCATGGACCCTCAGCAGCGGCTGCTGCTGGAGACCGCCTGGGAAGCGCTCGAACGGGCGGGCATCGACCCGGTCTCGCTCAAGGGCAGCCAGGCGGGTGTCTTCGCCGGCACGACGTATCAGGACTACGGCAAGCCGCTGTACGTCGCGTCGGAGGGCCTTGACGGCTACCTGCTGACCGGCAAGGCATCCGCCGTGGTCTCCGGTCGGCTCGCGTACTTCCTGGGCCTCGAAGGCCCCGCCATCACTGTCGACACGGCCTGCTCCTCCTCGCTCGTGGCGCTTCACCAGGCCGCGCAGGCGCTGCGGAACGGCGAGTGTTCGCTGGCCCTGGCCGGCGGAGTGACGGTGATGGGGGCGCCGGGCATCTTCATCGAGTTCAGCCGCCAGCGCGGGCTGTCGGCCGACGGCCGCTGCAAGGCCTTCTCCGCGGCCGCTGACGGTACGGGCTGGAGCGAGGGCGCGGCCATGCTCGTACTGGAGCGGCTGTCGGACGCCCGCCGCAACGGTCATCCGGTGCTCGCGGTCATCCGCGGCAGCGCGGTCAACCAGGACGGCGCCTCCAACGGCCTCACCGCCCCGAACGGGCTCTCACAGCAGCGCGTCATCCGACAGGCGCTCGCCAACTCCGGCCTTTCCGTCGCCGACGTGGACGTGGTCGAGGCACATGGCACGGGCACCACGCTCGGCGACCCGATCGAGGCCGAGGCGCTGCTCGCCACATACGGCCAGGGGCACCCCGACGACCAGCCGCTGTGGCTCGGTTCGCTCAAGTCCAACATCGGCCACGCCCAGGCCGCGGGCGGCGTGGCCGGTGTGATGAAGATGGTGCTCGCCCTGCAGCACAGCGTCCTGCCGAAGACGCTGCACGTGGACGAGCCGTCGCCCCGGGTGGACTGGGCGGCCGGAGCCGTGGAACTGCTCACCGAACGGCGCGCGTGGCCCGAGACCGGACGGCCGCGCCGGGCGGGCGTCTCAGCATTCGGCGTCAGTGGAACCAACGCCCACCTCATCCTGGAACAGGCCCCGGCCGAGGAGTCGGCGCGACCGAGGACGCCGCGGGCCGTCGGTTACGAGCCGACCGTCATTCCGTGGGTGCTTTCCGGCCGTGGTACGGAGGCGCTGCGCGGCCAGGCGGAGCGGTTGCTGTCGCATATCGAGGCTCATGACGAGCTGTCGCGGGTGGACGTGGGATGGTCGCTCGCCTCCGGCCGGGCACGGTTCGACCACCGTGCGGTCGTCATCGGCGATCGTGACCGGCTGCGCACTGGGCTTGGCGCGCTGGCGCGGGGTGAGGACGCCCCGGAGGTGGTGACCGGGCCTGCGTACGGTGTGTCCGGCGCGGGTGAGCGTGTGGTGATGGTGTTCCCGGGCCAGGGTTCGCAGTGGGCGGGAATGGCGGTTGAACTGCTGAATTCCTCACTGGTGTTCGCTGAGCGTTTTGCCGAGTGTGGTGCGGCGCTTGCGGAGTTTGTCGAGTGGGATCTTGCGGGGGTGGTGCGGCAGGCCCCGGACGCTGTGTCGTTGGAGCGGGTGGATGTGGTGCAGCCGGTGTTGTGGGCTGTGATGGTGTCGTTGGCCGAGTTGTGGCGTTCGTTCGGTGTTGAACCTGCCGCGGTGGTCGGTCACTCGCAGGGTGAGATCGCGGCGGCCTGTGTGGCCGGGGCGCTGTCTTTGCGGGACGCGGCGAAGGTGGTGGCGTTGCGGTCGCGGGCGATTGCCGAGGGCCTGGCCGGGCTCGGTGGGATGGCGTCGGTGTCGCTGACCGCTGTCCAGGTCGAGGAACGTATCGCGGCGTGGGACGGTCGTCTGTCGGTCGCCACCGTGAACGGCCCGACCTCGGTGGTGGTGGCCGGTGAGGTCGAGTCGCTGGAGGAGTTGCTGGCGGGGTGCGAGGCGGATGGTGTGCGGGCGCGGCGTATCGCGGTGGATTACGCGTCCCACTCCGCCCAGGTCGAGGTGATCGAGGGTCCGCTGGCGGAGCTGCTCGAGGGCATTGAGCCGCGGTCGTCGTCGGTGCCGTTCTATTCGACGGTGACCGGTGGCCTCACCGACACCGCCGGGCTGGATGCCGGGTACTGGTACCGCAATCTGCGGCAGACGGTCCGGTTCGAGGAGACCGTCGGCGCCATCCTGGACGGAGGCGACGCCGTGTTCATCGAGGCGTCCGCCCACCCGGTGCTGACCATCGGACTCCAGGAAATCGCCGAGGCCCGAGGCGCGGAGCAGACCGTCGTCGTCGGCACCCTGCGCCGGAACGAGGGCGGTCCGCAGCGCTTCCTGACCTCCCTCGCCGAGGTGTGGGTGCAGGGAGTGGCCGTCGACTGGGCGCAGGTGTTCGACGGAGTCGGCGCTTCGTGGGTGGATCTGCCCACGTACGCCTTCCAGCGCCAGCGCTACTGGCTGGAAGCCTCGGTCGGGGCCACCGGTCCCGGGGCCGTCACCGGACTCGGGCTCGGCTCCGCCGAGCATCCGCTGCTCGGAGCGGCCATCGAGCTCGCGGGCTCCGACGGAGTGATGTTCACCGGTCAGCTGTCGCTGCGCTCGCACCCCTGGCTCGCCGATCACGCGGTGGGCGGCACCGTGCTGCTGCCCGGCACCGCGTTCGTGGAACTCGCGGTCCGGGCCGGCGACGAGGTCGGCTACGACCTGGTGGAGGAGCTGACCCTTCAGGCGCCGCTGATCTTCCCGGAGCGCGGCGCCGTACAGGTCCAGCTCACTGTCGAGGAGCCCGACCACACGGGCAGGCGCGCGCTGAGCATCCACTCGCGGCGGGACGGCGACTACGGTGCGGAGTCGTGGACCTGCCACGCGACGGGCTCACTCGCTGTCACCGACCGGCTCACCGCCGCCCGAACGGGCCCGACCGTCGACCTGGCCAGCGTATGGCCGCCCGTCGACGCAGTCCCGATCCAGGTCGCGGACCTGTACGAGGACTTCGCCGCCACCGGATACGACTACGGCCCGGCATTCCGAGGCGTACGGGCCGCCTGGCGGCGCGGGGACCAGGTGTTCACCGAGGTCGTGCTCGACGAGGAGCACCACGCGGAGGCCGCCCGCTTCGGCGTCCACCCCGCGCTGCTCGACGCGTCGCTGCACGGGATGCGCCTGGGCGCGTTCTTCTCCGACGACGACCAGGTCAGCCTGCCGTTCTCGTGGAGCGGTGTGACCCTGCACGCCGCCGGAGCGGCCGTGCTACGGGTCGCCCTCAGGCCCACGGAAGCCGGCCCGGACACCGTGTCCATCACGGTGGCCGACGGCACGGGCGGGCCGGTCGCGACGGTCGAATCGCTCGTGCTGCGGCCCGTGAACCCGGCCCAGCTCGGGCGCTCCCGCGACGGGCTGCGCGACGCGCTCTTCGGCGTCGAGTGGATCGAGGGCGGCGAGGCCCCGCGAGACGAGTCGGCCCCGAAGGAGTCCCTGCCGGGATCGTGGGTCATCGTCGGCAGCGACGATTTCCGGGCGCGGTCCGCACTGATGGCCGCGGGGAAGTACGTCGAGGCGTACCTGGATCTGGCGGCGCTGGGCGCGGCCCTCGACGCGGGGGCCGTCACCCCCGAGGTGGTACTGGTCACCGCAGTGCCCACGCCCGCCGATCTGCTGACCCGCGAGGACGCGGCGGAAAAGGCTCACGAGCCGGTGCTCGCGGCCCTCAACGTGGTCCAGGGGTGGCTCGAGGACGACAGGTTCCAGGAGTCCCGACTGGTCTTCCTCACCCGTGGCGCGGTCGCCGCGGGGACCACGAAGGGCGCGCTCGACCCCGGCTCCGCCGCCGTATGGGGCCTGATCCGCTCCGCGGAGACGGAGAGCCCGGGCAGGTTCGTCCTCCTGGATGTCGACGACAGCCGAGCCACCTGGCGCTCGGTGACGAAGGCCCTCGCCTCGTACGAGCCACAGCTCGCCCTGCGCAAGGGCAAGGTCCGCGTGCCGCGGCTCATCCGCAAGCCGGTGCCCGCAGCCGGTGAGGGCGCACCCGCGCTCGACCCGGACGGAACAGTCCTGATCACCGGAGGCACCGGCCTGCTCGGTGGCATGGTCGCCGAGCGGCTGGTGGCCGAGCACGGCGCACGCAACCTCCTGCTCACCAGCCGACAGGGGCCGAACGCCCAGGGCGCGACAGCATTGGCCGCGCGGCTGACCGAGCGGGGCGCGCAGGTCACCGTGGCCGCATGCGATGTGGCCGACCGGGACGCGCTGACGCAGCTGCTCGCCTCAGTTCCGGCGGAGCGCCCGCTGACCGCGGTGGTGCACACCGCCGGTGTGCTCGACGACGGCATCATCCCCTCGCTGACCGAGGACCGCACTCGGGCGGTGCTGCGCCCCAAGGTGGATGCGGCGCTGAACCTGCACGCGCTCACCCGCGACCTGGACCTGTCGGCCTTCATCCTGTTCTCCTCCATCTCGGGCACCCTGGGTGGCGCGGGGCAGGCCAACTACGCGGCCGCCAACGCCTTCCTGGACACGCTGGCCCAGGAGCGCAGGTCGCGTGGCGGACACGCCGTGTCGATGGCCTGGGGCCTGTGGGCCCAGCGCAGCAGCATGACCGGCCATCTGGACCAGGCGGGAATGGCGCGGATGACCCGGACGAGCCTGACCGAACTCACCTCGGCCGAAGGCATGGAGCTCTTCGACGCCGCCTGGCATCTGGGCAACGACGAGGTGCTGGTGGTGCCCGCTCGGCTCAACAACGCCGAGCTGAAGGACCGGGCCAAGGCCGGGACCACCCCGCCCCTGCTGCGCGGCATCGTGCGCACCGCGACCCGACGGACCGCGGAGGCCGCTACCGAAGAAGTGGTCACGCTCAAAACCCGGCTGGCCGACCTGGACGACACCCAACGGGACCAAGCGCTGCTCGACCTGGTACGTCAGCACGTCGCCGAGGTGCTCGGCTACGCCTCGGCCGACCAGATCGCACCAGAACACGCCTTCAAGGATCTGGGCTTCGACTCTCTGTCGGCGCTCGATGTCCGCAACCGGCTCAACGCGGCCACCGATCTCCGGTTGCGGCCCACGCTCGTATTCGACTTCGGCACACCGGGCGAACTCGCCCAGTACCTCAAGAAGGAGATCCTCGCCGACTGAACCGTCGGGCCGAGGGTTCGAAAGGGAACCTTGCAGTGAGAGTAAACGACGTCTTCATCAGCTCCGTCGGTGTGCACCTGCCCGAATGGGTCAGCAGCGAGCAGGCCATCGCGGACGGCATGTACGAGGAGGAGGTGTACAAGGCCAGCGGCCTGACCGGTACGCATGTGGCCGGCGACCTGGCGGCGGTGGACATGGCCGTCGCCGCGGCGCGCAGCGCCATCGAGCGCGCCGACGTGGACGCGGACACGATCGACTCCCACATCCACAGCAGCGTCTACTACCAGGGCCCGGACGGGTCGTACCCGCCCGGCTACATCCTGCGGGAGCTGGGCGCGGGCAACATTCCCGCCCTCGACATCCACCAGGGCTGCAACGGCATGCTCGCGGCGCTCGACACGGCCGTCGGCCAGATCACCGGCGCCGCGAAGGCGGAGACCGTGCTGGTCACCACGGCCCAGAACTTCAGCACCCCCACGATCAACCGCTGGAAGGACTTCGGCTCCACGTACATCCTCTCCGACGGCGCCGCCGCCGCGGTCGTCAGCGCCGACGGTGGCTTCGCCGAGATCCGATCGCTGAACACCGGCACGCTGCACATGCTGGAGAAGTGGCACCGTGGTGAGGAGTCGCTGCTGCCGCCGCAGACCAAGGCGTACGAGGAACTGAGCGTCGGCGAGCGGGCGATCCAGTTCAACGAGAACGACCTGCCGCTCACCGAGATCCTGGAGAGCCTGTCCAAGTTCGACCTCGACATTCTCTTCCGCTCACTGGTCGACGCGGATGTGAACGCGGCCGACATCGCCAAGGTCATCGCGATCAACCTCGACGGCCGCATGATCGACCAGGCCCTGATGCAGCCACTCGGCCTGACGATGGAGCATTCCACCTGGGAGTTCGGCAAGTCGGTCGGCCACGCGGGCGCCGCCGACCTGATCATCTCTCTCGACCACAGCGTGCGCGCCGGCGAGCTCTCCCCGGGTGACCACGTTCTGCTCACCTCGCAGGGTCCGGGGTGGATCTGCTCGTCCGCAGTGCTCAAGATCGTGGACGTGCCCGCCTGGGCCAACTGAACATCACCTCTCTGGCCGGCGCGCATAGCGTGCGTCGGCCAGGGAGGCGCACATCGTGGTTTTTGAATCGACTGAGCGGGGGCTGTCTGTCGTGTTGTCGGGTGTGGGTGTGGTGCGGGATGACGCGGTGGCTGTGGTGGGTTTGTCGTGTCGTTTTCCTG
>NZ_JBSFMM010000355.1:0-7296 GCF_053599555.1 Streptomyces sp. NPDC000941 | reverse complement strand
GGGGAGCTGGCCCGACTCGGGCATCGGATCGCCGCCTCGACGGTGTGGGAGATCCTCCACGCGGCCGGCATCGACCCCGCGCCACGTCGCTCAGGCCCCACCTGGCGCGAGTTCCTGACCGCGCAAGCCGAGGGCATCATCGCGGCAGACTTCTTCCACATCGACACAGCCCTCGGCAAGCGGCTGTACGCGCTGGTGTTCCTCGAGCACGGCACCCGGCGGCTGTACATCACCGGGGTCACCGCCCACCCGACCCGGGACGGGGCGGTGCAGCAGGCGCGGAATCTCACCGCCGGCCTGGGCACACGCATCGAGACCCTGCGCTTCTTGTTACGCGACCGCGATGGCAAGTACGGCGAGGCATTCGACGCCGTCTTCGAGGCCGAGGGGATGGAGGTCCTCAACAGTGCGCCACAGGCTCCCCGCATGAACGCGCACTGCGAACGCATCATCGGCAGCATCCGACGCGAAGCCCTCGACCACGTCCTCATCATGAACGAGGCCCACGCCCGCCATGTCCTCGCGGCCGACGAGCGGCACTACAGCGAACACCGACCTCACCAGGCCCGCAACCAGCTACCACCCGACGCCCTCGAACAATCCGCCGCAGCGCATGGCTGCAGCACCGGCAAAGTCCTGCGCACCCGGATCCTCGGCGGCCTCATCAACGAGTACAGATATGCAGCATGACATGCAGCGATGACTTTTCGAGCGGCACAGGTTCCGTGAAGGCCAGGTGGGGGGCGCGGCCGATGCTTTCGAAGCGCTTCGACAGTGATGTTCGCAAGTGAAAGAAGTTTGTGTTCCTGCGCAGGGCCTTGCTGTTCAGGCGCCCCATCATTACTGTCCACACAGACGCAAGCGCTTCGACACTTCGCCACCTGCGTCTGGCAACCCCGGTGCTTGAAAGTAAGGGGACCGAGCACCGTGCCCGCAGCTCTTGAGCGCGCCACCTCGACGACACGAGCCACCCACCATCGCGAGCAGCACCGCATGCGAACGGAGCGAAGGTGTCAACACGTCAGCTGATCGACCGTCTCGGCCGCCTCGCTTTCGGCGGGGACTCCAACTGCGAGCAGTGGAAGGAACCACTTCGCCCAGGGCCGGCCATCAAGCCGATCAGTCGGCCAACTGCGCAAGCACCTCGGACGGGGCTGGGTCGCGCCGTCCCGAGCCCGGACTCGACGGCGAGCGACACCTCGCGGCGCCAGAGCCCGCCACCAGACCGGGGGTCCGGAACAACCCATCGCCGTCCTTGGAGGGACACATGAGATGGCAAGCCCTTAAATCCGTCAGCAGCAAGTCGGCCGGGTTCGGTCGGCTGGCCCTGATCGTCGCCGTGATCGCCGGGTTCCTGAGCTTCGCGTCTCCGGCGCAGGCCCAGGTATCCTCCACCTGTGACCGGTGGGGTCAGTACACCCAGGGCACCTGGACGATCTACAACAACGTCTGGGGCGAAAACTCTGGCACGCAGTGCCAGACCGTCAACAGCATCAAGTCCTGGTACGTCGATGCCAACCACTCCGGCGGCGGGATCAAGTCCTACCCGAACACCTCGGTCCGGCCCCAGACGCCGCTGTCGCAGTTGAACTCGGCGGGCTTCTGGTACAACACGTCGTCGGCTCCCGTCGCCGGCAGTGACCACTGGAACTGGACGAGCGACATCTGGTCGGCCGGCAACCAGGACGAGATCATGGTCTTCACCAGCTGGTCCGGGACGGCAGGCGGCTGGGGAAGGCAGATCGCGTCCAACGTGACCATCGGCGGCGTCCAGTACGCGTCGGTCTGGCAGGCCGATCCCGGCTGGAACGTCCTGCAGCTCATCCCCGCCCAGCAGAGCAACACCGGCTCCATCGACGCCTCGGCGGTCTGGCGATGGGCCGCGTCGCAGAACCTCCTGCGCAACACCAATTTCGACACGATGCAGTTCGGCCTTGAGATCACCTCAACCAGCGGCGTGCAGAAGCGGTACTCGCTGAACGCCTACAGCGCCTGGTGGAACAACACCTCCGGCGGCGGATCAAGCATCTAGCCGCAATACGCGCGACACGACGGTGCACTCCGTCCGCGCATAGAGACGAACGCCGGAGCGATTCCCAAACGCATACCTTGCCGCCGGGCCTCGAACGACAAATTTCGGCGGCAAGGTTTGTGGAGTCTTCGAATTTAGGCGGGGTGGAGGTGGCCTCGGGCCCGGCGGGTGGTGACGCAGCGTGTGCGTAGGCGTTGGTTGGTGGGGCTGCGGAAGCCGTGGGCGGCTCGCGCGGCGAGCTTGATCATGCGGTTGTCCTTGCCGAGAACTTCATCCATGCAGGTCAGGCAGCATGGTGATATTCGTGGAGGAGGATCATTAACCGGGCCCGGCAGCCTACGTCATCGAGGTCCATGACCAGGTTCCTCGCCGCTTGCGCCACCCAGGAGGAGGTCGGGTGTGCGGTGGCGCCCAGGATCCGGATGCGGCGGCTGCTGTGTTCGATCACCGCGAGTACGTACATCCGGGCGCCGGACAGGGTGACCGCCTCAAAGAAGTCACAGGCGAGGAGGGCGTCGGCTTGTGAGCGCAGGAAGCCGGCCCAGATGCTGGAGCTCCGGTCGGGCGCTGGATCGACGCCGGCGTCCATGAGGATCTTCCAGACAGTCGAGGCGGCCACCTGCACTCCAGGCACCAGCAGCTCGCCGTGAAGCAGCCTGTAGCCCCAGTTCGGATTCTCCCTGATCAGGCGGAGCACCAGAGTCCGGACGGAGCGCACGGTAGGAGGCCGACCGGGTCGCTTGGGCCGTAATGAGGTGGCATGTCGGCGTCTTGCGAGGTTGCGATGCCGGCGCAGTACCGGGTCAGGACGTACGAGCAGTCGCAGACGCCGCAGGGTGGGCAACGGCAGCCGGTGCGGCAGCGCCGCCAGGAACGCCCGGTCGCTCGGGATGAACCGGGCCTTGTCCTTGCCGAGTTGGCGTTCCAGGACCGTGATCTGATGACGGAGAGCCAGGATCTCCGCATCCTTGTCCCGGTCGCTCATCGGCAGCAGACGCAGCAGACGCAGCAGACGCAGCAGCGCAGACGCATTCGTCGCACCGAGGTAGGCCGGTCGCAGCACCACGATCGATCACCATCACGTGTGGACCACCGGCTACGCGCGAGCATCAGCACGAGCGGCCGTGGCCGACGGAGCTCGGTGTACCCACTCTGACCAAGGCGGATGACATTCTCGGCAAGCGCACCGTTTGAAACGGCGCCAAACCTCAACCGGCCCCGGCCGGCCACCGCTGTCGGAGGAGACAGTCGCGCTCATCCAGCGCTTGGCGCGAGAGGCTGCGTCGACGGGCCGGACCGAACCGGCTTCTCATCGGTCGGCTCTGCGGCAGCTTCCATAACTCGGCCTCCAAGGGGGGCATATATCCCATGTATGTCACGCATGCTGCGCTGAGTCGCTTCGAAACTGCCCTGATTTGAGGGGAAGTCTGCCCTCTCTCTGGACAGAGCATGGGTTCATGCTCATTAATACATCCAATGTCATCCCAGCGGATGCATACCTCCGTATGGCTCCCCTGAATCACGCCGCATGTGGATGGACCCATCGATCCGCGGCTCGGACGCTGATCCCGGCATCGTTCGTGCTGCCTGCGCACAGTCAGGAGGGATCAACCTTGTCAGAATCGCTCACCCGTCGAAGGGTGCTTGCCGGTATGGCGGCGACAACGGTCGCCGCGGTGGTCGCACCGGTCGTGGCAACCCCCGCTTATGCTGCCGCCAGGCAGCCGCTGCCGCTCCCGCCGCTGCGTATCCCCAAGCTCGACATGGGAGTCGAGCAGCAGCCCGACGAGAAGATCAAGTGGCTGCAGGATGCCAGGCTCGGCATGTTCATCCACTGGGGTGTGTACTCCGGCCCGGCCAAGGGCGAGTCGTACATGGAGAACGCCGCCGTCACTCCGGAGAACTACCGCACATACGTGACCGACGCCACGGGCGAGCAGTTCACGGCCACCGCCTACAAGCCGGCCGACTGGGCGCGGCTGGCCAAGGACATGGGGGCGAAGTACACGGTGCTGACGGCACGTCATCACGAGGGCTTCGCCCTGTGGCCGTCCACACACCCGGGCGCCTGGCATGCCGGACAGGCCCCGCTGCGGCGCGACTTCATCAGCCAGTACGTCACCGCCGTGCGCGCTGCCGGGCTGAAGGTGGGGCTGTACTTCTCGCCCCTGAGCTGGCGCTATCCGGGCTACTACGACGTCACCGGCACCAACTGCCTCCCCAACGCCTGGGGTTATGTCACCGACCCCGCGCACAAAGAGAACGCCCGGATCATGAAAAACGAGGTGTACCAGCAGGTCAGGGAGCTGGTGACCCAGTACGGGAAGATCGACGACCTGTGGTGGGACGGAGGCTGGCTCGGCCAGCAGGGCTCGGACGCGGACGCCGCCTTCTTCTGGGAGCCTGGCAAGTTCCGCGACACGTCGAATGAATGGCCGGTGGATTCCGCCTACAGCGAGACCGACCCCGCCACCGGCCGGCCCCTCGGCCTGACCGGGTTGGTGCGCAAACACCAGCCGGACATCGTCACCACCCTGCGCTCCGGCTGGATCGGCGACTACACCAGCGAGGAAGGCTCTTCCGTTCCGACTGGCCCGATCCGCGCCGGCCGTGTGGCGGAGAAGTGCTTCACCATCTGCGGCACCTGGGGCTACAACTCCGGAGCCAGTGTGATGAGCTTCGGCACGGCCATGAACATCCTGGTCAATGCCTGGGTGCGCGACATCACCTGCCTGGTCAACGTCGGGCCGGACCGTACTGGTGCGGTGCCCACTGCCCAAGCGGACCTGGTCCGCAGGATCGGTTCCTTCATGACGACCTGCGGCCAGGCCGTGTACGGCACCCGCGGTGGCCCGTGGAACCCGGTGGACGGCCAGTACGGATTCACGTACAAGGACAAGACCTTTTACATCCACCTGCTGCCCGGCTACAGCGGCACCTCGTTCACCACCCCGCCGATCGGGGACGCACGGGTCACCCGGGTCATCGACGTCACCTCGGGCGCGAACCTGCCCCACAGCATGGACGGAAACGGCAAGGTGACCATCACCGGCATCAACCGCACCCGCATCCCCGAGGACAGTGTGGTCGCAGTCACGCTGGACCGGACGGTGCAGCCGACCGACATCGCCGTGGGCAAGACCGTCATGGCCAGCAGCGAGGAGGCGTCCCAGGGCAACACCGCGACCAAGGCGATCGACGGTTCCACCGCCACCCGCTGGTGTGCGAACAACGGCAACACCGGGCAGTGGCTCAAGGTGGACCTCGGGGCGCCCACGTCGCTCACCGGCACCCGGATTGCCTGGCAGTCCGACGGCGCGAACTACCGGTACCGGATCGAGGGTTCCACCGGCAACGCCGAGTGGACCACCCTGGCCGACCGCACGGACACCACCAGCACCAGCCAGGTGCAGGTCGCCCTGTTCAGCGCTCGAGCCCGCTACGTACGGGTCACCGTCACCGGACTGCAGGCCGGGGCCTGGGCGTCCATCCGCAACCTGGAGATCTACGACCGGCCGTTCACCGCGGATCTGGGCACCTTTCGACTGTGAACCGCAAGAGCGGCAAGTTCATGGACGTCAGCGGGGCATAGACCGCCGACGGCGCGAGCGGCGGGTGCCCGCGCTGCGCCGGTTCGCCAAGGCGCGCGCCGCGCACACGGGAGTGCGCCCTGGCGCGATGCGGTTGGATGACTGGCCTGCGCCTACCGGCATTCGACTACCGAACCGCCCGTACCCACTGGGGGGTGGGAGACCCGGGCGCGGCGCCGCAGGTCGACGCTGTGCTGCGACGCTGTGCTGGGTGTCGCCTCCGGCTACCGGCCGGGGGCCGACGCCGCAGACCGAGGCGGAGTTCGGCCTGGGTGCAACGCACTCTGCCGGATTTGGGGCGGGCTTTGTACTCGCGGGCTGGGCCGAGTTGAGGATCAAGCAGGCGCTCACTCTCAAGGCCGACGGGTTCACCCTGAATCTGGCCCGGTGCACAAGTGCCGAGCGGCACTTGCCCATCGCCGTCGAGAACAGCGCTCCGGTCGGCGAGGACCGGCCCGCCATCCAACGGGCCACCAGCGCCGCGCTCACCCTTCTGCATGGCTCCAATCTGGGCGCCTGCGGGCATCGCCCCCGATCTGGCGGCGGACGGCGACGAGCACGGGTTCGCCCCGACCGTCGCCCCCTCAACGGCTACGTCGGCAAGCTGAAGGACGCTGAGGGCCCGGTGGTGATAGTGGCCGCCTCCTACAATGGTCGGCCCACCGACGCCGCCGCCGAGTTTGTCACGCGGGTGGAGGGACTTGAGCCCGGCTCGCTCGACGGTGTCCAGTACGCCTTACTCGGTGTCGGCGACCGCAACTGGGCCGCCGCCACCTACCAGCGCGTCCACGCCCTCATCGACGAACGGCTCACCGCTGCCGGCACCCCATCACTGCTGGGGCGCGGCGCGGCGCGGCCTCGACAGAGCCGGGGCAGGTGTTCTCAGTCTCGTCCTGGCGGTCGGCACCTTCGCGGCCGCTCTGCCGCTGCTGAAGATGATGGTGGCCGAAGCTCTGGCCGGAGATGATGCGGGGGCGGCCTGGGCGAGTTCCAAGGCACACCTGATGACGTCTCCGAGCTGAAAAGTTCAGGAGCTGTTGCTCACGATTCGCCACCGGTTGTCGGCAGTACCGTTATCCGAATCCTGGACCGCGAACGCGCCGACGGCGGTGGAGTTGTTCTGAATGCCGAGCACCTTGCCGCTGTTCACGTTACGGATTTTGTACGTCCCGTCTCCCTGATCGAGCAGTGTCCACCTGTGGTCGGCGCTGCCGTTGTCCGACCATTGCAGAACAACAGCGTTGTCGGCCGTGGACATGTCCTGGATGCCCAGCACGAAGCCGCTGCTTACGTTGACGAGGCGGACGGTGGCGTTGTTGCCGCCGCCCTGGCCGTTGGCGTTCCAGTAGACGGTGTAGTTGTGGCCGTGCGCGTCGTGGAACGGGCCCAGGTTGACGGTGGTGCCGTTGGCGGCCCGCATGATGATCCGCATGGGCAGGCGGACGGTGACCGTGTCGCCGGAGGCCCAGGCTCGGGTCAGGGTGGCGTAGCTGCCGGGCGTTGTGGTGATGTTCTGCGCCGTGCCGTTGACGCTGACGGTGGCCCCGGTGGTCCAGCTCGGAATGCGGATGCGCATCGACCAGGTGCCGCTGACGTTGCCGGTGACCTGGAGGGTCGTGGTGTCGCTGACGGGGTACGACGTGGTCTGGGTGACCGTGATCCCCCGCTGTGACC
>NZ_JBSFMM010000354.1:0-7343 GCF_053599555.1 Streptomyces sp. NPDC000941 | reverse complement strand
GAGAAGGTGATACTTCGGTGCCTGCGTGGAGGCCAGCAGCCGCAGCCGTTCCCTTTCCAGCCGGTGAGGGTGCTCACCGCGGTACTCCAGGGCGGTAGCGGGCCGCGCTGATCAGTCCCGACCGGTGATCCATCTGATCCACCCAGGTCGGAATCGGCGCGGCGTCCCCTCCTGTGCGAGGGGTCTTTTTGTTTCAGACGCGACTGCTCGGATGTGACTGCGACGGAGAGTCGCCCGGTACCGCAGGCAGAGACGACCCGATGGAGCTTTGAGGACCATGAGCGAGACCAATGCCGCCGAGGCGGCCGCGCCGCACCGCTACACCGCCGCGCTGGCCGCCGACATCGAGGCCCGCTGGCAGGACTTCTGGGACGCGCAGGGCACGTACGACGCCGCCAACCCGAGCGGTGAGCTGGCCGGGGACCCGGAGGCCGTGGCGCGGCCCAAGAAGTTCATCATGGACATGTTCCCCTACCCCTCGGGCGCGGGCCTGCACGTCGGCCACCCCCTGGGCTATATCGCCACCGACGTCTACGCCCGCTACCACCGCATGACGGGCCACAACGTCCTGCACACCCTGGGCTTCGACGCCTTCGGCCTGCCCGCCGAGCAGTACGCCGTACAGACCGGCACCCACCCCCGGGTGAGCACCGAGGCCAACATCGGGAACATGCGGCGCCAGCTGCGCCGCCTGGGCCTGGGCCACGACCCGCGCCGCTCCTTCGCGACGATCGACCCGGACTACTACAAGTGGACCCAGTGGATCTTCCTGCAGATCTTCAACTCCTGGTACGACCAGGAGGCCGACAAGGCGCGCCCGATCGCCACCCTGGTCGAGCAGTTCGTCTCCGGTGAGCGGGCGACCCCGGACGGGCGCCCCTGGGCCGAGCTGACCGCCGTCGAGCGCGCTGACGTGCTGAGCGGCTACCGCCTGGCGTACGCCTCCGACGCGCCCGTCAACTGGTGCCCGGGCCTGGGCACCGTGCTGGCCAACGAGGAGGTCACCGCCGAGGGCCGCTCCGAGCGCGGCAACTTCCCGGTCTTCAAGGCCAACCTGCGCCAGTGGAACATGCGGATCACCGCCTACGCGGACCGGCTGCTGGATGACCTGGAGGCGCTGGACTGGCCCGAGGCCATCAAGCTGCAGCAGCGCAACTGGATCGGGCGGAGCGAGGGCGCCCGGGTGGACTTCCCGGTGGCGGACCACCCCGACGCCAAGATCACGATCTTCACCACCCGCCAGGACACCCTGTTCGGCGCGACCTATATGGTGCTGGCCCCCGAGCACGGCCTGGTGGACGCCATCGTCCCGGCCGCCTGGCCCGAGGGCACGCACGACGTGTGGACCGGCGGCCACAGCACCCCGGCCGAGGCCGTCGCCGCGTATCGCAAGCAGGCCGCCGCCAAGTCCGACGTCGAGCGGCAGGCCGAGGTCAAGGACAAGACCGGCGTCTTCACGGGCGCCTTCGCGATCAACCCGGTCAGCGGCGACCGGGTGCCGGTCTTCATCGCCGACTATGTGCTGATGGGCTACGGCACCGGCGCGATCATGGCCGTCCCCGCCCACGACGGCCGCGACTTCGCCTTCGCCCGCGCCTTCGAGCTGCCGATGCGCTGCGTCGTCGAGCCCTCTGACGATCGCGGCACCGACCCGTCCACCTGGGAGGACGCCTTCGGCTCGTACGACGCGAAGATCGTCAACTCGGCGGGCGAGGGCATCTCCCTGGACGGCCTGGGCGTCGCCCCGGCCAAGGCCCGGATGGCCGAGTGGCTGACCGCCCGCGGCATCGGCGAGGGCACCGTCAACTTCCGGCTGCGCGACTGGCTGTTCAGCCGCCAGCGCTACTGGGGCGAGCCCTTTCCGATCGTCTACGACGAGGACGGCGTGGCCCACCCGCTGCCCGAGTCGATGCTGCCGCTGGAGCTGCCGGAGGTCGAGGACTACTCGCCGCGCACCTTCGACCCCGACGACGCCGACACCTCCCCGGAGACCCCGCTGTCCCGGAACGAGGACTGGGTCCACGTGGAGCTGGACCTGGGCGACGGCGCCGGGCCCAAGCGGTACCGCCGCGAGACCAACACCATGCCCAACTGGGCCGGCTCCTGCTGGTACGAGCTGCGCTACCTGGACCCGCACAACGCCGAGCGGCTGGTCGACCCGGACATCGAGCAGTACTGGATGGGGCCGCGCGAGGGTCAGCCGACCGGCGGCGTCGACCTGTACGTCGGCGGCGCCGAGCACGCCGTGCTGCACCTGCTGTACGCGCGCTTCTGGTCCAAGGTGCTGTACGACCTGGGCCATATCTCGTCGGCCGAGCCGTTCCACAAGCTGTACAACCAGGGCATGATCCAGGCCTTTGTCTACCGGGACAGCCGCGGCATCGCGGTCCCGGCGGCGGAGGTCGAGGAGCGGGACGGCGCGTACTACTACCAGGGCGAGAAGGTCACCCGTCTGCTGGGCAAGATGGGCAAGTCCCTGAAGAACGCCGTCACCCCGGACGAGATCTGCGCCGAGTACGGGGCCGACACGCTGCGGCTGTACGAGATGGCCATGGGGCCGCTGGACGTGTCGCGGCCCTGGGACACCCGCGCGGTGGTCGGCCAGTACCGGCTGCTGCAGCGCCTGTGGCGCAATGTGGTGGACGAGGCATCCGGCGAGGTCACCGTCGTGGACGCCGAGCCGGACGAGGCGACGCTGCGCGCCCTGCACAAGGCGATCGACGGCGTACGGCAGGACATGGTGAACCTGCGGTTCAACACCGCCATCGCCAAGATCACCGAGCTGAACAACCACGTCACCAAGGCCCGCGAGGTGCCGCGCCAGGTCGCCGAGGCCCTGGTGCTGCTGATCGCGCCGCTGGCCCCGCACGTCGCCGAGGAGCTGTGGCGCAAGCTGGGCCAAGACACGTCAGTCGTCCACGAGCCCTTCCCGGTCGCCGACCCGGCGTATGTCGTCGACGAGACCGTGACCTGTGTGGTGCAGGTCAAGGGCAAGGTCAAGGCACGGCTGGAGGTCGCGCCCTCGGTCTCCGAGGAGGAGCTGGAGAAGCTGGCGCTGGGCGACCCGGCGGTGGTGGCCGCGCTGAACGGTGCGGGGATCCGGAAGGTGATCGTGCGGGCGCCGAAGCTGGTGAACATCGTCCCCGCGTGACGGCTGACCGCTGACGGCCGACCGCTGACCGCTGGCTGCTTCAGTGCTGGGGCGTCAGGGATCCCACCTACGGGTGGGTTGGGGGTTCGCCGGGAACCCCTAACCCACCCGTTGCGTTTACGGTGGGATGGGAAGACGACCGATGCCGTCGGCCGGAGCCGCCCGGCCCGCCGCCGCGAAGGAGCGCGCATGGAAGCCGTTGTCTGGATCCTGCTGCTTGTCTTCCTGCTCTTCGTCTCGGTGGGGGTCTACGCAAGCGTCCGGGCGGTCAAGGCGGCCAAGCGCGGTATCGACCGCACCGTCAGCCAGGCCCGCCGCACGGTGGAGGACACCAGGCTGCGGGCCAAGCAGTTCGTACAGCCCGGCCCGGCGGGCGAGCTCGCCGAGCTGCGCCTGTCGCTGCGCACCTCGATGCGGGCGACCCATGAGGTGCTGCGGGCGGGGGCGCCCCAAGATCCGTCGCTGTCCGAGGCGTTGGGCCTTTTCGAACGGCTCAGCGCGCATGGGCGAGAGCTGGACGAGGAGCTGAAGCGGCTGGAGCAGGAGCCGACCAGGACCCGCCTGGAGGCCCAGCTGCCCGAGCTCCGGGAGCGTACGGAGCGGATCACCCGCTCCGCGGACTCGCTGCGCTGGGCGGCGCAGGACCGGGCGCAGCGGTTCGCCCGGGATGACCTGGACGCGCTGGACCGCGAGATCGAGGTCGAGGCGGGCGCGCTGCGGCACTGGGCCCCGGGACCCGAGCCGTCCTCCCCGACGGCTTCCGGGACCGCGGCGGCTTCCGGGACCGCGGCGGGGGCCGCTGGGCCTGCCGCGCCCGCGCCCACGTCCGGCGAGCCGCCCCAGTCCATCGGTGGCCCCGGCTCCACGGCGGGGACGGACAGCTGGTGGCAGGCAGCGACATCACCGGCTGATGCCGCGGGGACACCGGCCGCCGACCCGGCGGGCGCGCGCCGTAAGAACCCGACGTGACCTGATCATCCGGCGGGGTCGCGCTGTTCGCCCAGGCCATCCCCCGATAACCTCCCAGTCATGTCCCGCCATGTCGCGATCGTGACCGATTCCACGGCGTACCTTCCGCAGGAGGCCATGGAGCGGCACCACATCGTCTCGGTGCCGCTGACAGTGGTGCTCGAAGACCGGGCACTGGAGGAGGGGACCGAGATCTCCGCCCGGTCCCTCGCGCAGGCGTTGCAGAAGCGCAGACCGGTGACCACGTCCCGGCCCAGCCCGGCGATGTTCGCGGCCGCCTACCGCGCCGCCGCCGAGGCGGGCGCGACCGGGATCGTCTCCCTCCACCTGTCGGCCGAGTTCTCCGGCACGTACGACGCGGCCGTGCTCGCGGCCCAGGACGCGCCCGTGCCGGTGCGGGTGGTGGACACCGGGATGGTGGCCATGGCGCTCGGCTTCTGCGCCCTGTCGGCGGCCGAGACCGCGGAGAACGGCGGCACGCTGGACGAGGCGGTCGCGGCCGCCGAGAAGCGCGCCGAGAGCACGGCCGCCTACTTCTACGTCGACACCCTCGACTATCTGCGTCGCGGCGGACGCATCGGGGCCGCCCAGGCGCTGCTCGGCTCGGCCCTCGCGGTCAAGCCGCTGCTGCAGCTGGACGAGGGCCGGATCGAACTGCGGGAGAAGGTCCGCACCGCGTCCAAGGCCATCGCCCGGCTGGAGGAGATCGTGGTGGAGCGGGCCGGTCTGAGCCCCGTGGACATCGCCGTACAACATCTGGCCGCGGGCGAGCGGGCGGCGGCCCTCGCGGAGCGGCTGCGCGAGCGGGTGCCCGGGCTCGAGGAGCTGTACGTGAGCGAGGTCGGCGCGGTGATCGGCGCCCACACCGGTCCTGGTCTGCTGGGCGCGGTGGTCTCGCCGCGCTAGCGGGGCGGGGAGGGGCCGGGTGCGCTCGTCCGGGTGACGGGGTTATCCACAACTGGTGGGTTATCCCCGGAAATTGAGGTGCGTCGGCGAGATCGGCCGAGTCCGCCTACGGTCAGACGCATGGGAGCACACTCACGCACAGTAACCACCCGGCCGGGCCCCGCCCGCCGCCACGACCGCCGCCCGCCCTCCGGCCCGGGCCGCCATCTGCTCCGCCGCCGCCCCGGCGTCGGCACACGCCCGGCGGCGGCCGCGTACCACCGCCATGCGCGAGCGACCGCGCTCTTCCCCAGCGCACCACGAGTCACCGCTGCCACGCCCCAGCCGCCGCCGGGCGCCCGGGACGAGGCGAGCGAAGAACGCACGGGTACCGGTACGGCGGACGGCACCAAGCCGGTCGAGGCAGCCAACGACGCCGAAGCCGCCGAAGCGGCCGAGGCGGAAGCGGCCACCGGCAACCCGGGTATGCCACGCCGCGACCGCCTGCGGCTGGCGATGAAGGAGCGGCTGCCGCTGTGGCTTCAGCTCCGCTGCGGTATCGAACTGCGGACCCTGGCCGCGCTGGCCGTCGCACTGCTCGTCGCGGCAGCGTTCGCGGCGTACCATTTCTTGACCGGCCGACCGCAGACGGTCGCGGCACCGCCCCCGGAGCCGCCGCGCCCGGCGGCCTCCGAACCGGCTTCGGCTCTGGCTCAGTCGCCCGGGGCGGGGCCTACGGCGGGGTCGGGGTCGGTCGTGGTGGATGTATCGGGCAAGGTCCGCGACCCGGGGGTGCACCGGCTGCGCTCGGGTTCGAGGGTCGCCGACGCGCTGAAGGCGGCCGGAGGGACCCGGCCGGGCGCGGATCTCAGCGGGCTGAACCGGGCCCGTGTCCTGACGGACGGCGAGCAGATCGTGGTCGGCACACCCCCTGCCCTGCCCCCCACCGGCAGCGGCCCCGCCGCCACGGCCGAGTCGGGCGGCGCGGCGGGCGGTGTAGCGGGCGGCGCGGGCTCGGCGCCCGCCGGGCCGGTCAGCCTGAACTCCGCCACCGTCGACCAGCTGGACACCCTTCCCGGGGTCGGCCCCGTGCTGGCCCGGCACATCCTCGACTACCGCACCCAGCACGGCGGTTTCCGCTCCGTCGACGAACTCCGCGAGGTCAATGGGATCGGCGACCGCCGATTCGCCGACCTCCGCCCGCTGGTCCGCCCATGACACCCCGACAGGCCCCGCGCCCCCGCGCCCCGGTGCACGCCGAGGCCGCCTCCCCACGCGGAGCCTCCGCCCCACGCCAGGAGGGCCCGCCCGACCTACGCCTCGTACCGCCTGCCCTCGCCGCCTGGCTCGCGGCGGCCCTCGCCCTCGGAGCGTCCGGCCGCACGGTGGCCCTGGCCTGCGCGGGCGCATGC
The DNA here is from genome assembly GCF_053599555.1 of Streptomyces sp. NPDC000941. Classification (NCBI taxonomy): domain Bacteria; kingdom Bacillati; phylum Actinomycetota; class Actinomycetes; order Kitasatosporales; family Streptomycetaceae; genus Streptomyces; species Streptomyces sp. NPDC000941. The sequence goes on along the minus strand of NZ_JBSFMM010000354.1, from coordinate 926 downwards.
CTCGCCGCAACGGCCCTGATGTGGGCCACCCACCGCCCCCGTGCCGCCACCCCGCCCCCGCCCAACACTCCGCCCCGCTCCACGACCCCCACCCCGCCCCGACGCACCACCCGAGGCCCGGGCAGCGCCCAGGGCACAGCCTCGCGAGCGGGACCGACAGGTCCCCGCGAAGCGGGAGGTGTGGCGTCCGCGGGAGGTGTGGCGTCCGCGGGAGGTGTGGCGTCCGCGGGAGCCATGACTGCCCAGGGAGGCAGGGCAGCGCGGGGAGGCGCGGCGCCCTCGGGAGCTGTGGCGGTCCCGGGAAGCGTGGCTGTCCCGGGGGCCGCGGGCGTCCCGGAAGGCGCGGCCGCCCCGGGGGTGGTGGCCGCTCCAGAAGTCGCAGCAGCCCCAGAAGCCGCAGACGCCCCGGGAACGGTTGCAGCCCAGGGAACCGTGGCCGCGCTGCCGGCCGGGGCGCGGTGGCGTGGGCTTCGGGGGAGTGTGGCTGCGGCGTTGGTGTGCGGGGCCGCGGCGGCTGCCGTGGCCTGGGCGCATGGGGCGGATGTGCGGCGGGGGCCGGTGCCGTCGCTGGCCCGGGTGTACGCCGGGGCTTCCGTCGAGCTGACCGTCACGGGCGATCCGCGCCTTACCCGTCCCCGGGTGCGGGGCGCCGCGCCCGCGCCCGTGTCCGTGGTGCTGGAGGCGGAGGCCACTCGTGTGGCCGCCGACCACGGCGGCGGCTCGGCGGCCACCACCCGCGCCCCTGTCCTCGTGATCGCCCAGCCACGGCCGCAGCAGCAGGCCGCATGGCTGCGGCTGTTGCCCTCCACGCGCCTGCGCGTCCACGGCCGTCTCGCCCCGCCGATGCGCGACGGCGACCGCATCGCCGCCGTGGTGCGCGTCAACGGCGGCGGAGCGCCGCAGATCGTCGCGGGGCCCACCGCGGC
>NZ_JBSFMM010000353.1:0-7413 GCF_053599555.1 Streptomyces sp. NPDC000941 | reverse complement strand
CTCTGTCGACGCCCGCGCCCGGGGCCGCCAGCGGGGCGAGGTGCTCGCGGCGGCCATGTGCGACATGGCCGCCGCGAAGACACCCCCAGGGGGCATTCGCCATGGGCGGCGCGGGCGTACTCGTACGGCTGTTCCCAGGGCCCGGCCTGGGGGCGGCGGACGGTGCCAGGGACCGTCCGCCGCCCTTTCCCTTCTGCGGCCCCGTCAGGCCGCCGCGGGTTGTGCCTGGGGAGCGGACACCGCCGCAAGTCGGCCGGTGCGGTCCAACCTGTACAGCGCGGCGGCGCAGGCCAGGCCCAGTGCGAGCAGGGCGCACCACGGCAGCGCGGACATCCCGGCCGCGCGGGCGGCGTCCAGCGCGGCACCGGTGAGGAGGTTGCCGAGGGTGATGCCGACCCCGCAGATGGTGTTGTACAGCCCGTAGTGGGTGGCGACGAGCCGGTCACCCGAGAGACGGACGATGGTGTCCATCTCGAACGGGTAGGCGATCATCGTCCCCAGGGCGAGCAACAGCGCCGAGAGGGCGGGCGGAACGGCCGCGAGCAGCCAGCGGCCCGCGCCACCCTCCGGTTCGGGCACGGCACTCGCCAGCAGCAGCGGCACGAACGCCACGCCCATGGTGAGCAGCCCCCAGGCCAGCGCCCGGCCCGGCGCCATCCGCGCCTTGCACCAGGCCGTGACCTTCGTCTGCCCGAGGATGGTGGCGAGGCCCGAGACGGCGAACAGCAGCGCCACCGCCGCGGCCCCGGCCTCGCCCTGGCCGCCGAGGCGGCGCACCTCGAGCGGCAGGGCCAGGTAGACCTGGAACGACAGGACGTACGAGCCGATCATGGCGGCGGAAAAGAGCAGGAAGGGCCGGTTGGCCACCACGTCCCGCCACTGCGACAACACGCTCCCGCGCGCAGCGTCCCGGCCGTCACGGGCGTCGTCGGCCCGGCGGGGCGGCAGCGCGCGGATCTGGACGACACTGAGTACGGCGAAGACCGCGGCGGCCACAAGACAGGTGACGCGGAAGTCGATGCCGGTCAGCACCATGCCCACCAGCGGGCCGAGCAGGATTCCGGCCTGGTAGAAGACGTTGAACAGCGCGAACGCCTCCACCCGGCGCTCCCCCGCGTCCGCGGCGAGGTACGCCCGTACGGCGGGGTTGAACAGCGCTCCGGCAAGCCCGGTGGCCGCCGAGGCGGCGAGCAGCGCGGGCAGGGAGTCCACAAGTCCGAGGGCCGCGAATCCGGCGGTGCGCAGCACGCATCCGGCGACGATCAGTGGCTTGTAGCCGAACCGGTCGGCCAGGGTGCCGCCGACCAGGAACATGCCCTGCTGGCTGAAGTTGCGCACGCCCAGGATGAGCCCGACCAGCCAGCCGGCGAGTCCGAGAGTGCCGGACAGGTGGGCGGCCAGGTAGGGCATGAGCATGTAGAAGCCCAGGTTGATGGTGAACTGGTTCACCATCAACAGCTGAACGCTGCGCTCGTAGGAACGCACCTGCGTGAGCAGCGACTTCACCGGCCCTCCTCCTCGTCGGCGTCCTCGGTGGCGTCTTCGGTGGCGTCTTCGGTGGCGGCGTCGCGGGAGAGGGGGTCGACCACGGTGGTGCACCGGGTCCAGCGGGTCGCCTCCTTCTCGTCGAGGCTGCCGATCACCTCCGGTTCGGGTGCCGGGGGTGAGTCGAGCAGGCCGTGAGCGGCGCAGTAGTCGTCGTCGTAGACCGTCCCCAGGTAGCGCTGGGGGCCGTCGGGGAAGATCGCCACGATGCGGCTGTCCACGGGGCTGGTCCGGGCGAGCCAGCCGGCCACCAGAGCGACCGCTCCGACGCTCCATCCGCCGGTGGCGTAGTGGGACGCGGCCAGCTGACGGCAGGTCCACACCGCCTCCGCCGGGGCCACCCAGTGCACTTCGGAGAACTCGTCGTAGGCCACATTGCGGGGGTAGATGCTGGATCCCAGTCCGCGCATCAGGCGGGGCCTGGCGGGCTGGCCGAAGATCGTCGAGCCGGTGGTGTCGACCCCGATGACCTTCAGCTCGGGGTAGAGCTGGCGCAGAACCCGGGAGACGCCGGCGGAGTGGCCACCAGTGCCGACGCTGCACACCAGCGTGTCGATGTGGCCGAGTTCGGAGGCCAGTTCCAGCGCGAGCGGTGTGTAGGCGGCGACGTTGTCGGGGTTGTTGTACTGGTCCGGGCACCATGAGCCGGGGTGCTGGTCCCGCAGGCGCTGGACGCGGTCGCGGCGGGCCTGCTGCCAGCCGCCGGTGGGGTGGGGTTCGGAGACGACATTGACCTGGGCGCCGTACGCGGTCAGCAGCCGGGTCATGGACAGCTCCAGGCCGGGGTCGGTGACCAGGGTGACCGGGTGGCCGTAGACCATGCCGGCCAGGGCGAGTCCCAGTCCGAGAGTGCCGCTGGTGGACTCGATGATCCGGCCGCCGGGCCGCAGTTCGCCGCGGGCCCGGGCCCGTTCGACCATGTGCAGCCCGGGGCGGTCCTTGATGCCGCCGGGGTTGAAGCCCTCCAGCTTGGCCCAGAAGCCGCGACCGGCCGGGGCGAGGGGCTCGGACACCCGCAGCAGGGGTGTGTTGCCGACCAGCCCTGAAAGGGCGGACCTGGCGGTGAGCGAACCGGTGTCGGTGGTGGTAGAGGATTGCATCTTCGTGTTTTCTCCGCAGAGCGTGAAAAGTGTCGGGTCGTCTTTGACCGCGTCACGACCGTGGCCGCGGCGGGCTTCCCGATCCGGGAGCCCGCTCGCGTGCGGCCGCGGGACGTCGGTGGCGGGTACGGCCTAAATGCGCCACCGGCAGACGACGGCGAGTCTGGAGATCCCGGACCGCGCTCGGCTGCCCCGTTCCTCCTGGGGCCGTATCGCCGCGCGGACGGCCGCCCTGGTCGGTGCCGGGAACACACCGGCAATCGGCGTCAGATCGCGGGACGGCACCGGTGGCCGCGGCGTGGACAGGCCGGTGAGACCGAGGGGGGCACAGGATTCGGCGCTGTGCGCCGCCTCAGGGACATCCGAGTCCCCGGGGGACGCCGCCGCGGGCGACCCGGAGGTGGTCTGCGCCGTGGCGCGCGGATCGGCCGACTCCTTGTGCGGGCCGAGGCAGTCGAGAGGGGCCAGCAGCAACCCGCACAGCAGGAGCGCGATGACACCGCGATACCACGACGAGCCCGGTAAAAGGGCATGGCGGACGTGGGAGTGGAACGGCAACAGTTCCTCCGCATGGCACACCGACCCCGCCCTACGGGAGGGCATGGGCAGTGAGCAGAAGTGGGCATGGGGGGTGGCGGCGCCCGGACTTGCCCGGATCAGCGCCTTTGAGCGGCGCGCCATCGGAAGTCGGGGAGCCGTGAGCCGAAGGCGCCGGACCGGGGCGGCGCATGCGCGGCATACGCAGGCGGGCCGACGGTACGGCAGAGTCTAGATCCGCAGGACCGCGCAGGCGGCGGAGTCGTGGAACGGGCACCTGGCCCAGGAGGTCGGTGCCCGGCCGGTCGCCTCGAACGGCGTGACCAGGAGAGCCGACTCCCGGCCGAGCGGCGCCGGGCAGGGCGCCACCACTCCGGAACCGTGCTGAGGCTGAGCGAGCAGACACTCGTGTGCCGGATGGGGAGAGCCGTGGTGGCCGTCGTGGTGGTCCCGCGTCGCGAGCCCACCGTCAGAAGTCTTCTGAGCAGCGGCGGATGTCGTCGTGGCAGCACCGCCCTGGCCCACGGAAACCCCCGGGCCCGCCGCGATGGAGGAGAGGTGCCTCGTCACGCCCTCCGGGCTCACGCCATGCGCGTACACCAGCCCGAACAGAAGCGCGGCCACCCACAGCAGACGCAGCGGGCGCCCCGAGGGACAGGACCGCGACATAACGGAGGGCGACCAAGCCGTAATCACGCCGTGACCTTAACACTATTGCGTGAGTGCCCGAGAAACACCCCAGAAACATCGCGCCAACCTGCCCGAGCGGCAAACGGAATCGGTCACATACGACTGATGCAGGCCACCCGGAGCACATTGGCGCCGCCGCGCGGAGGGGATGCCCGCGCCGGGAGGATCGCCGAACAAGCGGGGGCGCAGCAGGCGTTCAGGCCCGCCGTTCCCAGGACGGGGAGCCCGAGCAGCAGCGTCCACGGAAACAGTGACTCGACGCGGGCCGGACCATCGCAGGGGTGCGCCATGGATTCACAGCAGCCGCCGTCACCGCCCGAGACACGGTGATCAGAAGGCTGGATTCCACCCCAGCGGTCCGCGGACTGTCCGACCGCGCCGAACTCCTGGACGGACACCGGACCGCGGTGGCCACCGGGGGCGTGAAGTATGCAGACGAGCACATGAGCCGCAGCGAACAACGCCAAGCCCACGAGCAACCCCGTCGACGAGCCGCACTTCCCCGGCTCCCTCACCACACCCCAGAGCATGAGAACGACGGTACCCAAATCAGTGTGCTTCCCCGCTATTTCCCCTTTACGGGCGAGTCGCCCGCGGGCTCCCATCTTCGAGCGGCCCACCGCCGAGCCACGCTTCCCGGCTCCTGGCACCTGGCACCTGGCACCTGGCCGGAATCGGACCGATCCACAACGCGGGCCAAGCGCTTGCCACGGCCCCACACGTCCAACTTTGATGCAGCAGACAACATCACGGAGGAGTGGAGTGGTCGCAGCGCCCGCGGGGGCGCCTGGAGCCGCGTCGGTGCGCCGAGCACACGCTCGCTGATGCTGGCGGACGCTTCCTGTCCTCCAGCATCAGAGGTGTCGAGGATCAGGCCTGGTAGACCACCAGCGCCATTATCCCGGCCTCACCACGGTAGGCGTTGTGGCAGTGCAGCATCCGCTGGCCGGGGTTGTCCGCGTCCAAGGGTACGAACAGTTTCTTCTTCGGCAGCACGATCGCGGTGCCCTTGCGGGGGTTGACGTTCCCGAGCTGGCACGTGCGGCCGTGCAGATGCGCCGGATGCCATATCTGCGTGTTGCCGACGAAGGCCAGCCGGACCCGCTGGCCGTCCTCGAGCGTGATCGGGTCGGCCGTCGGGTGGCGCTGGCAGTAGCTGTTGCGGGTTGCGGTAGGCCGAGGGGGCGGCACCAACCGCTCAGCCAAGCCCGTCACGAACCACTCGACGCTCCACGCGTATCAAAAGCAAGGCGTCTCAAGCGGTCTCCCCGCGTCCCGCACCCGTCTCCGCCCATGGGCGACGCGAAAGCCCTCCTACCCGATGAACAACCTCCTAAGCCACTACGTACCAAGCGCATGATGGCGCTGACCTGCCGCCCGCCACGCTTCACAGCCGAGAGGCACGGCCCGGCCACTTGCACCACATGTGTTGCAGTCGCTACGGTGAGTGCAACTACCCTCTGAGCTGAGAAGATGACGGCGACTCAGGCCAGTCGCGCGCAGAACCCCCACAGAAGCCCAGACGGCAAAGCTGACGTCACGCTGGTGCAGATAGGACAGTTCGCGGACCTGGCCGGTGAAGAACGTGCAGCCCTCGCACTGGTCGGCGGCGGAACGACCGTCGTGCCACATGTGATACGACACGAACAGCTGGGTACGGCCCTCGAAGACGTCGATCAAGGGGATGTCGCCATCGCTGCCCACGAGCGGGGTCGAGGGGTCCACCTCGGTCATGGGCAGCCGCCGCCGTGCGGCGGCGATGGCGTCGCCCTCCCGGGTGTGCGCCTTCTCCCGGGCGCGCAGGGTGCCGATTACGGCCAGCCACTCCCGGCGGGAGACGACCGGGGGCCTGTTCTGGAAAACATCAGCAGCCTGCGGGCCGGGCTGCGCTTGCCGAAAATCCGTACGTCCTGGTGGGAGGCAGTGAGCGGGGGTGTTCGGGCTTCTATGGCGATCGGTTGGGACGCGCTCTCGCGCGGGTATCGATCGCCGCGGAATGATGGTCCGCCGTGCTGCTGCGACTGGGCTACCTGGCTGTAACTCACGCGTTCGCCATGCTTCGCCTGCTGCCGATGAGCGACCGCGACAAGGACACGGAGATCCTCGTCCTGCGCCACCAGCTCATGGTGCTGGAGCGGCAACTCGGCAAGGAGAGGCTGCGGTTCACTCCGGGCGACCGGGCGATCCTGGCCGCACTGCTGCACCGGCTGCCACGGGACATTGCCCTTGCCAGAAACCTCATCCGCCCTGGTAGGGGCCGGTGCATCGGGCTTCCCGAAATCTGGCCGCGGTTGTCTGAGCCGGCGCTCTCGCGCAGCTGCCGTCAGCACGTCATGATGATCGATCGTGCTGCTGCGACTGGCTTACCTGGGTGTGACACACGCGTTCGCGATGCTCCGCCTGCTGCCGATGACCGACCGGGACAAGGACGCAGAGATCCTCGCCCTGCGCCACCAGAACACCGTGCTGGAACGCCAACTCGGCAAGGACAAGATCCGGTTCATGCCCAGTGATCGGGCATTCCTGGCAGCGCTGCTGCACCGGCTGCCCCTGCACGTCCTGCGAAGATTACGGCTGCTCGTACGCCCCGACACGGTGCTGCGTTGGCACCGCAGCCTCGTCGCGCGCCGCCATGCCGCCGCCTGCAGGCCCAAACGCCCGCGACGACCACGCACAGTGCGCTCCGTCCGCACCCTGGTGCTGCGGCTGGCGAAGGAGAACCCGAGCTGGGGCTACCGGCGCCTGCACGGCGAGCTCCTCGTACTGGGGTCTGGGAAATCCTGAAGGAGGCCGGCATCGATCCTGCGCCCGAGCGGAACTCCAGTACCTGGGCCACCTTCCTTCGCTCCCAGGCTGATGCCCTGCTGGCCTGCGATTTCATGGAAACAGTCACCCTGTCGGGGATGCGGATGCACGTGCTCGTGGTGATCGAACACGGCAGTCGCCGGATCCGGATCCTGGGCGCCACCGCGCATCCGATCGCCTCCTGGGTAGCCCAAGCGGGAAAGAGCCTCGTCATGGACCTCGAAGACCTCGGCTGCCGGGCACGGTTCATGATCCGGGACCGGGACGGGAAGTTCCCCGCCCTCTTCGATGCCATCCTCAAGGACGCAGGGATCGACGTCGTCCTCAGCGGCATCCAGATGCCGAGGATGAACTCGATCACGGAGAGGTGGATACAGACCTGTCGACACGAGCTCCTGGACCGGACGTTGATCTGGAACCAGCGACACCTCCTCCACTCCCTACGCGAGTTCGAGCAGTTCCACAACGGACACCGACCACACCAAGGCATCGCCAACGCCAGACCGCTACACCCCTTGCCCCCACCGATCCACGACCCGGACACGTTAGCCCGCCTCAACATCCTCAGACACGATCGACTCGGCGGCATCCTCCACGAATACCGACATGCAGCGTGACCTGCACGGATGAGATTTCCGGCACCGGGGGCTTCAGCAACCCGACCGACACCGTGCTGACCGTGCCGGTGCCGGTGGATGTGGAGCCGGGGCGGGTGGAGGTGCAGGTCGTCACCGCG
>NZ_JBSFMM010000352.1:0-7635 GCF_053599555.1 Streptomyces sp. NPDC000941 | reverse complement strand
GCCGCCCCGGCCGCCGCGCAGTTGAACACAGCCGCGGCGCGGCGCACCGCGGCGAACTCGCCGACCGCCGCCGGCGCCCGCGCCGGATCGCGGCACGCCACCGCCACCGCCTCGGCCGCCGCCTCCGCGTCCGCCATCCCGCTGTTCATCCCCCGCGCCCCGAAGGGCGGGAACAGGTGCGCCGCCTCTCCGACCAGCAGCACCCGGCCTCCCGGGTCGGTGAACGACGCGGCCACCTTGCGCAGGAAGTGATACCGCGACACCCACAGGACCTGGTCCCCATACCGCTCGCCGACCAGCGGGGGCAGCCATCGGCGCACCGCCTCCTCGCTGTCGTAGTCCTCCGGCAGGTCGTCGGCGTGACACTGCAGATCCACCTGGAAGCCTCCGGTGAACGGCACCCGCAGCACACTGCGGCCGCCGGTGCCCGGATGCTCGTAGTGGAACACCCGCTCCACCGGCAGCCCGTCGCCGTCCGGCTCCGCCACGTCCACCACCACGTGGTACCCCTCGGACCGGTCGCCCTCCAGCGGAATGTCCAGCGCCTCGCGCACCGCTGACCGCGCGCCGTCGGCCGCCACCACATGGCTCGACGTCCAGGTCCGGCCGTCCGCCGCGGACACCGCCACCTCGCCCCCGGCCACCCGGGCGCCGCTCACCTCCGCGTCCCAGCAGAACTCCACGCCCGCCGAGACACACGCCTCGTACAGGAATCGCTCGGTGTCCACCTGGCGCAGGCTGGTGAACGGGGGCAGCTCGTCGCCGTCGGCGGCGGGGGCGCCGGGGGCGGTGGTCCGGGCGTACACCTCGCGGCCGCGGTAGAGCGTGCGCCGGGTGCGCCAGGTCGTCCCGTACGCCGCGATGCGCGCGCCGAGGCCCGGCCGGGCCCGCTCCAGCAGCCGCAGCGACCGCCGGTGCACGAACAGCGCCCGGCTGCCGGGCCGCACCCGCCCCCGCGGCCCGGCCTCCAGCACGGTGACCGGCACTCCCCGGGCGGTGAGGGCCAGCGCGGCCGTCATCCCCACCGGCCCGGCGCCCACCACCAGAACCGGCCGCCGTTCCTCCGCCACCTCAGCCCCTGGCCCGCGCCGGGGAGAGCGTGGGCAACTCGCCACAGGCGAGCAGCCGGGCGATCTCCAGGCGCTTGATCTTCCAGGTGCCGGTCCTGGGCAGGTCCTGGAACCGGCAGTGCACCGGTGCGGACAGCCCCGGCAGATCCGTGGTGGCCCGCCGCCACCTGCCGTCCTCCAGCGGTTCGTCCCCGCGCGTGCACACCAGCGGTACGGGCCGCTCGTCAGGACCGGCCACGATGACCACCTCGCGCAGCTCGCCGAGCCGCGACAGCAGCGTGTCCTCGATCTCCAGGTTGCTTCTCAGCGCCGGTATCTGATCGACCTCCCGGTCGATCAGATACAGCCCGCCCCACCGGTCCTGATAGCCCATGTCGCCCATCCGCCACCAGCCCCGGTCCACCTGCCGGGCGTACAGCTCGGGCGCGCCGAGGTAGGTGAGGATACGGCCGCGGGTGCGGGCCTCGATGGCCCCCGGTGTGCCGGGCGGACACTTCCTGCCGCGCTCGTCCACCACCCGGATCCGGGTGAACCCGGGGATCGCGTTGCCGACCCGCCGCCCGCTGGCCCGGTCCGCGTCCCCGCGGCCGTGCCGGCGGAAGACCACCGGGCCCGTCTCGCTCTGCCCGTACAACTGCACCAGGTGTGGCGCGCGGCGCCGGGACGCGCCCAGCAGCCGCCGGACGGTGCGCGGATGGATCGCGTCGAAGGTGGAGCCGTAGGCGCGGACGTTGGACAGCGGTGCGCCGGGGGCGGTGGCCAGGTCCTCCCACAACACAAAGGTGTTGGGATGGGTCTCGACGATGCCGGGGCGGTGCGCCGCCAGCAGCGGGCCGGCGTGGGCCGGGTCCGGGTCGACGAGCAGCAGCAGCGGGCTGCCGAAGTGCAGCAGCACGCCCAGCAGATGGTAGAAGCGGGAGTGCACATACGACATATGGAGCGCGGCAGGCTCGCCACGGGTCGACCGGCCCAGCGCCTTCTGCGGCACCAGCCGGTTCCACATGGCATACGGGCAGTGCACCGCAAGCTTGGGGATTCCGGTGGTCCCCGAGCTGTGGGTGATCAGGGAGGGCTCCTTGGGGTGCAGCCGTACGGAGGGACGGCGCGGCGCCCCTTCGTACGTCGCCAGCGCGACGGTGTGCCCCGGTGCGTCGGGGGCGTCGTCCACCGTCAGCACACCGCGCGCCAGTCCCGTGTCAAGACCGCTCAGGGCACCCTTGAGCGTCGCGTGGTCGGTGATCAGCCAGGGCGCGTGCAGCCGGTCGAGGAGAACGCCGGTGACCGAACCGTCCAGCGACGGCGACAACAGCGCCGGTACCGCGCCGATCCGGGAGACCGCGCACGCCAGCAGCGCGATGTCGACGTTGTCCGTCTTGTGGATGGCCACGTGTTCGCTCGGTCGTACCCCGGCCGCCCACAGCCGTGCGGCCATGTCGTCGACGAGGTCCGCGAGTTCGGCGTAGCCCAGCTCCGTACCGGCGTCCGGGGCGATGTCCAGCGGGCGGTCCAAGGTCACCGGCACATTGCCGTGCCGGGCCGCGGCCTCCCGGAACATCAGCCCGATGTAGAACCCGTGCTCGGGCATCAGCTGTCGCAACATATCCGGTTCCTTACACGTTCGATGTACGTCAACGGAGCGGGCCCCGCCGCGGGGCGCCCGCCGTTCACCAGGCCCCCTGCCGCACCAGGTGGCGGCGCAGCTTGCCCGATGCCGTCCGGGGCAGGGAGGGCACCAGATGTACCGCCCTGGGGGCCTTGAAGGAGGCGAGCCGCCGCCGGGCCAGGGCGATCAGATCCGCGCTGAGCGCCCGCCCGTCGATCCCTGAGCCTTCCCCCGCGGGCGCGGCCGGGACCACGAACGCGTGCAGCCGCGTGGCCCCGCGATCGTCGGGCACGGCGGCCACCGCGACCTCCCGCACCGACGGATGGCGCCGCAGTACGTTCTCCACCTCCAGCGGCGAGACGGTGATCCCGCCCACCATCTCCAGGTCGTCCACCCGCCCCAGATGCCGGTAGCTGCCGTCCGGCTCGCGGCGCGCACGGTCCCGGGTGCCCAGCCAGCCGCCGACCAGCCTGGCCCTGGACTCCTCCGGCAGCCCCAGATAGCCGGGCGTCACCGTCGGGCCGCGCACCCACAGCTCACCCTCCGCGCCGTCGGGCACGACGGCGCCGGTGCCGTCCCGCAGCTCCAGCTCGAAACGGGGCACCGGAAGGCCCACGGTGCCCGGGGAGTTGGCCCAGACCGAGTTGGCGCAGAAGGCGTGACCCGCCTCGGTGGAGCCGATCTGCTCCAGGACCGGCGCCCCGAGCAGTTCGCCCACCCGTTCCCCCAGCGTGCCGGGCAGCCCCTCGCCGGCGCTGACGGCGGCGCGCACCGAGGAGAAGCAGGCCGCGTGCCCGGCGCCGCGCTCGTCCACCAGCGCCGCGTACGCGGACGGCACGGAGTACAGCACGCTCACCCGGTGCCGGGCGATGACGTCGTCCGTCAGGGACGGGCCGGGTCGGCTGGAGGTCAGCACCGCGGACGACCCCGAGAAGAGGGGGAAGACGAAGGCGTTGCCGAAGCCGTAGGCGTAGAACAGCCGGGACACGGAGAACGACACGTCGTCGGGGCCGATGTCCAGGACGTCCTTGCCCACCAGCTCCCAATAGGCCGCCGGGTCGCCGTGGCAGTGCACCACCCCCTTGGGGCGGCCGGTGGTCCCGGAGGTGTACTGGATGTACAGCGGGGCGCGGGCGGTCACCGGCTCCGCGGCGGTGGCCGGGGAAGCGGTGCAGGCCAGCGCCGACAACTGGTCCGCCCCCAGCCAGCGGTCCGCCTCGAAGTGGTCCTCGATGCCGGGCCCGGAGACACACAGCACGGCCTTGGAGTTCTCGGCCATGAAACGGTGCTCGTCCGCGGTGAGCGCGGGGTTGACCAGTACGGCGATCCCACCCAGGCGCGCCGTGGCCAGGAACGCGCACACCCAGGGGACTCCGTCGGGCAGGGCGATCAGGATCCGGTCGCCAGCCGTCACCCCACGCCGCGCCAGCACGGTGGCCATGCGCGCGGCCAGGTCGTGGATCTCGCCGTGGGTCCATACGCGGTGGCCCTCCACAAACGCGGGCCGGGCCGACCACCCCTCCTGTTCGGCACGCACCGCGAGGTGTTCGGCCAGATTGGCCGGCGCGGGCGCGGCGGTCACCGGTCCGCCTCCTCGGCGGGGGCGGCGGCGGGCGCGGAGGCGGCAACCAGCGCGCTTGCCGGCTCTGGGGGTTCCGCGGGTGGCAGGGCGCCGACGTCGTGGTAGGCGCGCATGGTCGCGGCCGTCTTGAGCAGCATCTCCTGGTACTCCTCCTCCGGGTCGGACGCCAGGACGATGGCCCCGCCCGCGCCGATGTGCATCCGGCCGTCGGTGAACACGGCGGTGCGGATGACGATGTTGAGGTCCGCCGCGCCGTTGCAGCTGAGGAAGCCGAGCGCCCCGGAATAGACGCCGCGCGCCTCGGTCTCCAACGTGTCGATGATCTCCAGAGTCCGCTCCTTGGGCGCTCCGGTCATGGATCCGCCGGGGAAGCAGGCCCGTACGCAGTCGACGGCGTCCCTGTCCTCGTGGAGCCGGCCGCGCACGGTGGACACCAACTGGTGGACGGTGGCGTAGGTCTCGGTGTGCATCAGATCGGGGACACGTACGGTCCCGGGCGCGCAGACCCGTCCCAGGTCGTTGCGGAGCAGATCGACGATCATCAGGTTCTCGGCGCGGGTCTTCGGGCTGGTGGCCAGGGTGGCCCGGGCTCGGGCGTCCTCGTCGGCGTTCCGGCCGCGTGGCGCCGTGCCCTTGATCGGCCTGGCCTCGGCCGTTCTGTCGGGACCGACCCGCAGAAAGCGCTCGGGGGAGGCACACGCCACATCCGCCTCGCCGAACCGCAGGAAGGCCGCGTACGGCGCGGGGTTGAGGCGGCGCAGCGCGCGGTAGAAGGCGTACGAATCGTCCGGCGCGGGCAGCCAGGCCGAGTCGGTGAGACAGATCTCGTAGCTGGTGCCGGCCCTCAGCTCCCGCTGGCAGGCCTCGATATCGGCCAGGTACCGCTCCCGGTCCCGCACCAGCCAGGGCTCGACGGCGGCCGTGGTGGCCCCGGAGGCCGTCGGGGGAGGGGCGAGCTCGCCGCCCACCGGGAGGCCGGTGAGCGTGGTGATGGTGTCGTCCAGCCACTCGGCGGCCTCGCGCCGGCCGTCCGGAGTGTCCTCGGTCAGGCACAGGGCGTAGGTGACGCCCTCTTGGTGGTCGACGGCGAGAAACCGGTCCGCGAACAGCCAGCAGGCGTCGGGGGTTTTCGCCTCGTGCCGGTTGGTGGAGCCGCAGTCGGCCTTGAGCTCGTAGCCGAAGTAGCCGATGTAGCCGCCCGCGAAGTCGAACGGGAGGGTCGGGGCGGCGACGCGGCGGCGCGCCAGCTCCTTCTTGAGGTGGTCGAAGACGCTGCCGGGGACGTGGGTGACGGGCTTCCCGGCCCGCTCGACCTCGCAGGCGCCCCGGCCCACGTCGTAGCGGACGAACTCGGCCAGCGGGCCCCGGCCGTCGCCCAGGAAGGAGAAGCGCGCCTCACCGGACCGGGTCCGCGCGCTGTCCAGCCAGAACGCGCGCGGCGCGTCCGCGTACAGACGGGTGAAGGCCGCCTCCGTGTCGATCGGGACGGCGAGCCACCGGGAGTGCAGCCGGTAGCCGACGCTGTCCTCGGCGACCGCCGTCCGCTTCGCGGGCGGGGGAGCGGCCGCGGCCGGCGCGGTGTCGACGAGCTCCCGGTGTTTCACGGGGCGGGCCGCCGCGGGCGGCGGCGCGGACGACTTGTCCGCGGTCATGGCCGCGTATTCGCGGGTCAGATCGCGGAAGTTGGCCAGGATCCGGTGGCCGTATCCGGTGAGGACGGACTCCGGATGGAACTGCACCCCCCACAGCGGTCGGGTGCGGTGGCGCAGCGCCATCAGCACACCGTCCTCGGACCAGGCGATGGCCTGGAGGGGCAGGGGCAGCGGTTCCGCCACGCACAGCGAGTGGTAGCGGACGGCCGTGAAGTCCTGGGGGAGCCCGCGGAACAGCCCGCGCTCGCCGTGCCGGATCCGGGAGAGATGCCCGTGGCGGGGTTCGGGGGCGGGCACCACCCGGGCCTGGGCGCCGAGGGCGATGCCCTGGTGGCCGAGGCACACTCCGAGGACCGGTATGGGGGACCGCTCGATCAGCCGGGCGGTGGCCCCGAAGTCACGCGGGTCGGCCGGGTGGCCGGGGCCGGGCGACACCACGATGTTGTCAAACCTCGAGAGACCCGCGAGGCCCGACTGACCCGACGGGTCCGATAGACCCAGCAGATTCGGATCCAGGCACTCGGGCGAGTCGTGGAGGATCACCACCGGCTCCTCGCCGTTGACCTCCGTGAGCAGCTGGAAAAGGTTGTAGGTATACGAGTCGTGATGGTCGATCAGGAGCGTCTTCAGCGCGTCCATCTGTATTGCCTCCTCGCTTTACGACCGGCCGGGTCCATCGCCTCGGCCAGGGCCCGCTCGGTTCGCGCGCTTTTACCGGCGCGAACGCGGGCCGTTCGCCGCCACCCGCTTGTGGCGCCCCCGAATCGACTGAAGCGGCGGATAGAGCCACTTCTTCAAGAGCATTTGCAGGCGTGGCATGACAAGCCAGGTCACCATCGCGGTCACGCCAAGACAGAGAGCCAGGGTCCGCAGCAGGAAATTGGTATCTCCCAGAAATGGGATCACCAGCACGTTGAAGATAAGGACGGGAGGGAAAACCGCACTCAAATTCACCAGCCAGAGCTTCCATTTGGGAGGCGGTGGCAGCGGCCGTACCGGCCCTTCGAACCAGTTTTTCAGACCGGCCGTGCGCTGCACCCCGGTCTCCTGTATGAAGGCCCCTGCCCGGGTCGCCCAGCGGGCGCGTTCGAGCGAGTACTCCCAGGCCTGGGCGGATTCTTCTCTGTCGAATCGGTAGATGACATGCCACTCCCCGCTGCCCTGCCCGGAGCCCAGCACGCCGCCCCCTAAATATCCCGGAAGGCGGGCCGTGACATTCAGCATCGCAATGGCCCAGGCATAGAACTCGCTCTCCTGGCCCGGATCCACTCGATATGCGGCAGTCACCGTGACCGGTTCACTGTCCACTCCAGCCGCAACTCCTTTCCGGGCAGCACACGGCCCGCGTACGGGCCGTCCCCGAAGGGCCGTGCCGACGGCCGCTCCCGTCGTGCGAATGGAAGTGTGGCACATCGGGCACACTTTGCGAGCGGAATGCTCACAACACATACAAATATCTGAAGGAAAGCCCGTGACCTGGGTGTTACCCGGGGTTTACGGATATGGCCGTTCATGGAAAAGGGATTTCATGAGACCGCAGAGCCGTGTGCGGTGTATATTTCAACTGCAGGCGCCACGCGGCGGAGTCGGCCGTGGCGCGTGGCGATAGGGTGGCGCATTTGAGACGCGGTGTGGGCGCCCCCCCCCGGGGGCCGCGGGGCCCCCCGGGGGGTGGGGCGGGGGGCGCGCTCGGGTTTTCACCACACTTAAAACCCCTAACCACCAAAA
>NZ_JBSFMM010000351.1:0-7636 GCF_053599555.1 Streptomyces sp. NPDC000941 | reverse complement strand
TGCGAGGCCGAGGGGCGCGCCGCCCGTGTCGCCATCATGGCACATCGATGGCGCCATGGCGAACCAGATGTGGCACCAGTGGTGTCACTGGTGGCGTCGCGGCGTAGATGGAGTCGCGAATGTGCAGGCCGGCGGCTCAGTATCCAGCTGTAGCGACGTCGTGTTTGGATGGATTCCGGCCGTGGCGGGGATGAGGGCAGGACCTCCGGAGTCTGCTTGGACGTCGGGATGATGAGGAGTTCCCCGGTTCCCCGTGCAAGTGACGTTGGTTCCGGCCGGCTGGTTCGCCTGCTGGACCGTGCGCTGCCACCGGTCGGGACGGTCGGGCCTGGAGCGACCTGTGGGCGGAGCTTTACCACAACGGTTCCCTCGAAATCTCTTATCCGCTGCTACTGCCCGCGCTGATGGACATGGCCGAGGGCGACCACGCCGAGACGGCGGCTGCGACCCTCCTCCTGGCGGGCGCCCTCCTTGTCCAGGCCGATCAGCGATACGAGACCCGGAAACTACGGCACCAGCACGCGCCCGAAGCCGGATGCCTGCTGGCCGCTTCGAATCGGTGGCGGCAGGACCGGATATGACGGACGCGGAGTGGGCGGTGGCCCGGCAGGCGGTCCCGACGTCGGCGTGGTCGAAGAGCCCGGGGTGGCCGGTCGTAGGGCCGCTGCCGCCGCCAGACGCTCGACGCCACCCGCTGTCCGGCCGACAACGGCATCAAGTGGCGTTCCATGCCTGTGGACTTCCTCCGTGGGACCCGGCGTATGCGTTCTTCCGCCGTTGGCGCGATCACGTGCTGGTCATGGTGTTCCACAACCGGCTGCGTGATCGGGGCCGTACGACGTTGGGCGGGGTAGGGAGCCGTCCACCGGGGTGATCGACCCCCAGCCGGTCGAGGCGGATGCCGTCGTCGGCGTCGACAGTCGTGGGTTCGATGGCGGCAAGTTGCGCTCGTGGCTCACCGGCTAGGTTCTGGGCCTTGGCGACCCGCCTGTCGCGCTGCCGTTGTGGATGGCCGCGCGGCGGCGTGTGTCAGGGGCAGATGGAGACCCCGGGCGCGCCGCGCTTCCCGGCCCTCGCCGTTCACTCCAGGTCGGACATGTCGAGTACGAAGCGGTAGCGGACATCGTTGCGCCGGAGACGGTCGAGAGCCTCGTTCACATGCGTCGAGGGGAGCACCTCGATGTCGGCGGTGATGCCGTGTTTGGCGCAAAAGTCGAGCATGGCGGCGGTCGCGAGCCTGCCGCCGCTGCCTGCGGAGCTGAGTTTCTTGCGCCCCACGAGCAGGTCGGTGGTCTCCACGGTGATGGATCCGAGGTGCCCGAGGTGGCTGAGCGTTCCGTCCATGGCGACCAGGCGCAGGTAAGGGCCGAGGTCGTGCGGGGCGGAGATGGCGTCGATGACAACGTCGAACCGGTCGCGGGCGTCAGCCATCTGTTCCTGGTCCGTGGAGACGATGAGACCGTGGGCGCCGAGACGACGAGCGTCGTTGGCCTTGTCCGGAGAGCGGCTGACCACCGAGGTGTCGGCGCCGAGCGCCACGGCGATCTTGACCGCGAGATGGCCCAGGCCGCCCAGTCCCGCCACCGCGACGCGGGTCCCCGGCCCCACACCGAGGGCGTGCAGCGGTTCCCAGACGGTGATCCCGGCACAGAGCAGAGGAGCGGCGGCGGCCGGATCCAGACCGGCGGGAAGAGGGTAGGCGAAGCGGTCACGGACGACGTGCTCGCGGGAGTAACCCCCCAGGGTGGTCGATCCGTCGTGCCGGTCGATGCCGTCGTACGTCAGGGTCGGGAAGGCGTGGCAGAAGTTCTCCTGACCGGCCCGGCACATGGCGCACTCGTCGCACGAATCGACGATGTTGCCCACCGCGACCGGGTCGCCGACGGTGAAGCGGGTGACCGCAGGTCCGGCCTCGGTCACCACGCCCGTGAACTCGTGCCCTGGCACCAGGGGCCGGTCTCCTTCGCCATTCCGGGCGCTGACGGCGTGGACATCGGTGTGGCAGACCCCGCAGTAGTCGACCCGGACCGCGATGTCGTCGGGGCGCAGGTCGCGCCGTTGCAGTGGCGTCCGCTGCAGTGTCGACGACGAGCCTTCCACCTGCCAGCCAATGGTGTTCCTCATGGCGCCTCCTTGTAGACAGACTGTTCGGTCTATTTACCGTAAGCACATCTGGCCTCGGTGGGCAAACCAACTGTTCTGTCTGCTAGCGTCGGATCA
This sequence comes from Streptomyces sp. NPDC000941, assembly GCF_053599555.1. Taxonomy (NCBI): domain Bacteria; kingdom Bacillati; phylum Actinomycetota; class Actinomycetes; order Kitasatosporales; family Streptomycetaceae; genus Streptomyces; species Streptomyces sp. NPDC000941. The sequence continues at coordinate 5,416 of NZ_JBSFMM010000351.1, read as the reverse complement.
TGGCTGATCAGCCCCTCACCTCGCGTGGAGCCGCGACGTACCAACGCATCCTCGATGTGGCGACCCAGGAGTTCGCCGAGCATGGGATCGCCGGTGCGCGCGTCGAGCGGATCGTGGCCGCGGCACGCACGAACAAGGCGCAGCTCTACGCTTACTTCGGCAGCAAGGAAGGGCTCTTCGACGCCATCTTCTTCGGCTCGCTGGAGCGGATCGTGAATGTCGTCCCGATCGACGCCACCGACCTCGCGGACTGGGCCGTACGCCTCTACGACGAGTATCTTCGTCGCCCCGACCTCATCCGACTGGCCACCTGGGCACGTCTGGAGCGACGCCCGGCCGGCCACCTGGTCGACGACCCCGATCGCCTCGACGACCGCAAGCTGCGCGCCATCGCCAAGGCCCAGGCCGCCGGTCTGGTGCGCCAAGGAGACCCATTCGACGTGATGGCCATGGTGATCGCCATGTCCATGGCGTGGTCACCGGTCAGCAATGTCTACGCGGCGACCGCGCAGGAGCCTCCCGAACTGCACGAGCAGCGTCGAACCCTGCTCCGCGAGAGCGTCCGCCGCGCCATGACGGCCGACCAAATCTAGTTCTGCCCACCCTCCAGGCATCTGCGTGCACACATGAGGACGCCGCGCGGCGGGTCCCACGCAGCTTGATTTCTCCATCGGGGAACCGCTGCGGCCTCGGCGTTATCGCGAAGGTGCGTGATCGCGTCTGTTGGTGCCAGGATCACCCCAGCCCGGGCGGGCTGCGCAGCTCGACCAGCTGCAAGAGCCGCGCGCTCCACCTGGCGGAAGGTCGCTTCAGGAAGTCGACGGTGGTCGCCGTGAGGTCAGGACCTGGACCGCGCAGGGAGAGACCGAGACGCTGCCGGGCCCGACGGGTGCGAAGGGCTGGGCTCCGCTCGGTGGCCAGGCCGCGGGCGGCAACTTGAGGGGCGGCAGGGTGTACCGGTCACCTTGCCTTCCCTGAGATAATCAAGGCCGGAGCTGTCCGCAGACACATGATCCTGAACGAGACGCGAGCGAGGAACCTCGGATGCCTGAAGACCCGATCAGCCAGGAGATGGCCCGCATCCTGAACGAGAAGCTGCAGCGGGTGATCGACAGGCAGACCGAGCACACGATCGCGTTGGCCAACCACACCGCGTCGTTGGACCGGCTGGAGAAAGGCCAGGAGGAGCTCAAGAAGGGGCAGGGCGAGCTGAGGGCGCTGCTGCAGCAGCTCGTCAATCGCAACGGTACCGACGCTGACTGACATGCCCCGATCCCACCTCAGCACGCTGGGGAGACGCGGTCAGGCGCTGTGCTGACATGAGGAAGGCCCTCGAGCCCAAGCCGTAAGGCGACGGGTTCGAGGGCCTTCCGTGTGTCCGGGGCATATGGTGGATGGGGAACGGCGGAATGAACTGCCCGGTGACTGAAAGCGGTTGTGCCAGGCGTTCGGCGTCGGGGAGTTCTCGCACTCGTTGATCTCGCTGGACAGGTCAGCGCGAGGTGACTTGACAACCCTGGTCACGCCCTTGTTCTGCCTGTGTCACACGTGACCGGCCTGCATGACGTGCCAACTGATCTCCTGCATGAGCTCTTCGAGGTCACAGCGAACCGGGCTGCTGCCCTGCGTCAGGTATTGCAGCGGGGAGCCTGAGACCGGCGGCCGTTGATTGACGTGATCCGGCTGGGCCGCCGCCCGTGGGGGCAGTTGCCTGTCGCGGTCGGTTCCTTGAGTCCCGCCCGGCAGGGTGGCGTGAGCCGCCGGCCCGGTTCACGGGTTTGGTCGGCCAGCGTATCGGCCTGCCAGCGGGCGAAACGCTCCTGGCGGCCCTCGGGCGAGCCCCCGTCGGTGATCCGGTCCGTCCGCACCGTCCATCCGTGAATCGCGTGGACAAACGGCCGGACCGCCGCGGGCAACGTATCGGTCGCCGTCCACAGCGCGGCCAGGAACTGCCGCACCTCGGTCTCGCACATCTCGTACGCCTCGCGCAGCTCCGGCGAGTCGCCGAACGCCCCTTCGCTCCCCACCACTTCCCGACCTACCCTTCCGGCCGCCACGGCCAGCGGCCCCCGCCAGCACTAACGATCCACCGGCCCCTCGGTGGCGAGCTGCCCACCGCGGCGCCGACGAGGTCTCGCGGTGGGCGGCGTTTCAGATGGCCTGGCGGCAGATCCCGACGTTCGGCCTGGTCGCCGAGGTCTGATACCTGTGATCATTCGGCGGGAATCGCCCTCATGGCGGCGCCTGATCCGGTAGAGCGTGTTGCGTGAGGAAGAAGATCTACCGGTGCATGCCTCACCAAAAGGGTGAATCGGCAGATTGCTCACGACCCGATACCCGCCCTGGACGCTCTGACTGTGGACGACGGGCAGCCCGCGCCCCGCCGCCGTCGGCGGGCCGGTAACCCGTCTACTGCCAGTCGAGGCGCCCGTCGATCACGCGCGGCGCGTTGTCGTCCCTGAAGCCCCGCCCCTCGCACAGCGCGTTGGCGACCTCGGTCAGGTATGCGGCGAACGTCGCCTTCCTCGGGTTCGGAAGTTCAGCCTCGGCGTAGTCGCCGAGCAGCCCGTACCCCTGGCCGGGGGTGCAGTCGACAAAGTTGCCGTAGAAGCCGTCCGGGTCGATGGAGGTGATCGGCAGGTACCGCTGCCCAGGCTCGTCATCCAGGCGCGCGGCCGCGACCGGGCCCTCGAACCACGCTCCCAGGTTCGCCAAGGGGCCGACCCCCTCACCATCGGGCAGAAAGTACCCGGTCGGCTCGGGGGCATCGGGGGATGCGGGCCAGTCGAAATCCGAGTATGGCCCCGTGCCATTGCGCACCAGGTAGAAGGCGCGCACATCGGCCGGGACCGCCAAGTCGAGATCCTGCTCCAGTGAGCGGAGCTCGCCCTCCGTCGCGGGCGCGGGCAACCGCTGGAAGGTGCGGGGCGCATGCTCCTTCAACCACGTCTCGATCCGCGCCCAGGCGACGAGGGTCTGTTCGGCCCGTATCTGAATTTGATCATCGGTCATAGCCCGGACCATAGCCGTGAGGGATGACACCGGCCCCTGGCCGCTGACGAGGTCTCACCTGGACCATCCATCTCCGGGTCGGCAGGAAAGGCGCCTCACAAGGCGTAGATTTGCCCGGTCTGGGCGCCCTCGACGGAGCGGATGTATGCCTGGGCGACCTGGGCGAGGTCGACCGACTGCATGCCGGGGAAGTAGGCCCCGTACTCCCCGAGGCTCTCCGTGAAGACCGTGGGGCTGACCGCATTGACTCGCTGCGGGGCGATTTCGATGGCGGCGGCCCGCACGAAGGCCTCCACGGCACCGTTGGCCATGGAGGCGGCGCTGCCCGTGCGGATGGGCTCGCGGGCCAGCACGCCCGTGATCAGGGTGAAGGAGCCGCGCTCGGCGATGCGGGGGACTCCCTGGCGTACCAGGTCGATCTGACTGAGCACCTTGCCGCGGAAGGCGGACAGATAGTCCTCGGGCGTCATCTCGGTGACCGGCTTGTACGGCACGTCGCCGGCGGTGCTGACCACCGCATCCACGCGGCCGGCCTGCTCGTACATCGCGGCGGTCTGGTCGGGGTCGGTGATGTCGCAGCGCAGGTCGCCGCCGCTGCGCGCGACGGCCAGGACCTCGTGACCTCGCCCGGACAGTTCCTTGTGCACGGCCGCACCGAGCGTGCCGGTGGCGCCGATGAGCAGAATCTTCATGCCAGCCACGCTAGGCCCGGGGCCGAGGGCGAGGGAAATACCGTTTGTGCAGGACTTATGCTTGGTGGCTATGAATGTGGAGCTGCGGCATCTGCGGGCCCTTGCCGCCATCGGTGACCAGGGCACCATCAGCGGTGCCGCAGTCGCTCTGCGCGTCAGCCAGCCCGCGCTCTCCCGAACCCTGGAGCAGTTGGAGCGCCGGATCGGCACACAACTGGTGGAGCGCACGACCCGTCATCTGGCGCTCACCGATGCCGGCCGCCTGCTGCATGAGCGTGCCCACCTGATCCTCAACCAGCTGGACGACACACTGGTGGAGGCCGCGGCGGAGCCACGGCCGCTGCGCGTCGGCTTTGCCTGGGCGGCACTTGGCGACCGCACGGTGCCGTTGCTCCGCGCCTGGCGCGAACAACAACCGAAGACCCCGGTGAGAGTGCATCGGCCCGCGGACCCCGAAGCAGCGCTGCGCCGTGGGGAACTGGACGCCGTCATCGTGCGCACCTCGCCGTCGCCCCATGCGGATCTGGTGTCCCAGGAGCTCTACCAAGAGCGTCGTCTGGCCGCGGTGCCAGAGGGCACCCCGCTCGCTCTCCGCTCCGCCGTGCGCCTTGCGGACCTCATCGACCAGCCGGTCGTGCTCTGCTCCACCGCCGCCACCGCGACGGCCGACCTGTGGCCCCGCGGCCGGCGACCCCGCACGTTCCAGGTGGCCAACGTCGACGAATGGCTCACCACGATCGCCGCCGGAGACGCAGTCGGTGTCACCGCGCAGGGCACCGAGCACAGCCATCCGCATCCAGGTGTCACCTATCTGCCGATCTCGGATGCCGCTCCGGTGACGGTGCGCCTGGTCCGGCCACGCACCCCGACTCACCCCGCCACCACCGCCTTCATCGACCACCTGCAGAAGGTGATTGCCACCACCGGGCCAAAGCCGGAGGCGGAAGAGGACAGCTGACCCCAAGGCCGCCGACGCTGCCACCGCCTGCCACATGCCAGGACAGCGGTGCCCTGCGCCGACGTCGGCGGTCCGGAAGCAGCTCGTGACCTGGGCGAAGAAACACCTCGGGCTGACGCTCAAAACCGTCGACCGGGGCTTGACCCGGAATCTTGGACACGGGCTATGCGGCTTGGGCCAGCGTAGTTGATGTTGTGGCGAGTGCTGTCTCGTACGCGATGGGACTGCGTTGTCCGAGGCTGGAGTGGCGGCGTCGGGTGTTGTAGCGGTGCAGCCAGCGGAATAGGTCGAGGCGGGCTTCACGCTCGTCGGCCCAGGCCCTGCGGCCCTGGAGAGTCTCCCGTTTGCATGTGGCGTTGAAGGACTCGGCGAGCGCGTTGTCCGCCGAACTGCCGACGGCACTCATGCTCTGGTTCACGCCCGCCCGGCGGCAGGCGTCGGCGAATGCCCGGCTTGTGTACTGGGCCCCATGATCGGTGTGCATGACGGCGCCGACGAGGCTGCCACGACACCGCTCGGCGGCGGCCAGGGCCTCGGTGACCAGTTCGGCTCGCATGTGGTCGCCGATCGCCCAGCCTGCCAGGCGCCGGGAGGCGAGGTCGATGACCGTGGCCAGATACAGGAACTTCCCGCCGGCCAGCGGGAGATAGGTGATGTCGGTGTGCCACGAATGCGAGAAGAGAGGTGCGTGTAGGTAGGAGCCTCTTGGAAGGCAATGCTGCGTGGAAGATGAAGGAAGGCCCTTCGGAATCGC
>NZ_JBSFMM010000350.1:0-7693 GCF_053599555.1 Streptomyces sp. NPDC000941 | reverse complement strand
GCCGGGGCGGCGGGCCGACGCCGCGATGGCCGCGAACGCGGGCGTCAGGGCCTTGGCCGACCAGCGCAGCGTCAGCAGATCCGCGCCGGTCGTCCGGGCCCGCAGATCGCGGGCGTCGGCGAGGCCGGGCTTGGGGGTGAGCTCGGCCTGCGCGATCAGGGCGCGCACCGCCGCCTGCGCCAGAGCGTCGTCCATGGCATCCACGGACCGGGACGCTAGCCGGTGAACCTGTCGGGACGGTGAGCCCTACCTGTGCGCGGGCTGTGCGGGGGCGGCCCCGGCCGGATGGGCGCTGTCGGTGCCGTCGGTGCTGTCGGCGGGAGCGTTGAGATCGCGGTCGACCGTCTCCGGCGCCATCCGGGTGGCGATCAGGCTGACCGCGGCGACCAGCGACATATAGACGGCCACCGGTATCCAGGACCCCGAGAAGGCGCTGACCAGCGCGGTGCAGATCAGGGGCGCGACCCCGCCGCCGATCACGGAGGAGAACTCCCGGCCGAGGGTGACCCCGGCGTAGCGGTAGCGGTTTCCGAACAGCTCGGGGAAGTAGCTCATCTGCACCCCGACGGCCCCCTGACAGGCCAGGATGAAGCCGATGACGACGGCCACGGTGATCGCGACCTTGGAGCCGGAGTTCAGCGCGACAAAGGTCGGGGTCGGCAGCAGCACCAGGGCGCCGACGATCAGGGAGTACACCGGGCGCCGCCCGAAGCGGTCCGAGAGCGTGCCGAAGCAGACCGCCGCGAGGCCGCCGCACAGGGCGCCCAGCAGCAGCACCTCAGGGACGAAGTCCTTGTCGACGCCCACCGAGGACACCAGGTACGAGGCCATGAACACCTGGTAGGTGTACGACTGGGTGCTGATGCCGAAGTTCATGAAGAGCACCAGCAGCGTCGGCTTCCTGCCGTGCTTGAAGACCTCCTTCACCGGGGACGCGGGCCGCTCGTGCTGCTGCTTCAGCTCCTTGAAGACGGGGCTCTCGGTGAGCTTGCGCCGGAAGACCATGGCGACCACGGTGACCAGGAGGCTGCTGCCGAAGACGAGCCGCCAGCCCCAGCTCATCAGGGCGTCGTCGGACAGGCGCTGGGCGAGGATCCAGGCCACGGCCCCGAGGGCGGTGCCCAGCGCCGCGCCGGTCATCACGAGGGAGGCCAGTCTTCCGCGTCGCCCGGTGGCCGCCGTCTCGGTGAGCAGGGTGGCGCCTCCGGACTGTTCGGCGCCCGCGCCGAAGCCCTGGGCCATCCGGCAGAGCAGCAGCAGGATCGGGGCGAGCAGGCCCACTTGGCTGTACGTCGGCAGCAGACCGATGGCCAGCGTGGATCCGCCCATCAGCAGCAGCGTCGCGACCAGCACCCACTTGCGGCCGAGCCGGTCCCCGTAGCGGGAGAAGAAGAGCCCGCCCAGCGGCCGGGCGGCGAAGCCGACGGCGTAGGTGGAGAAGCTGGCGAGGATGCCGACGGAGGCCGAGACGTTGGGGAAGAAGAGATCGCTGAAGATCAGGGCCGAGGCCGTGCCGTAGATGACGAAGTCGTACTGTTCCAGCGCGGTGCCGATCAGACCGGCCCATGCGGCACGCCGTACCGCGCCCGGGTCGGCGGGCGGCTCCCCGGGCGGGGCGGTGGTGGTCGGGGTGGGCGGGGGCGCGGTGGTGCGCGTGGTGTTGTCCATGATCCATGCCTCCTTGAACGGATCGATTTCCGGAGCGGTTTCAGGGCAGGGCAAGGCAAGGTGAGGGGGGTGGGGACAGGGCGGGGCCGGGCGGGGACCCGGCTACCCGAGAAGGTGAGAGAGGACGGCCCTAGGCGCCGGGACGGGCGGCCGTTCCGACAGGGGAGGTGGCCCTCAGGGCCTCAGCTGCCGCGGCGGCCGGGCCGAATCGCACGATGACGTCGACGAGTTCGGCGACCCGGGCCGCGAACGCGGGGTGTTCGGGCAGGCCGTCGCCGAGCAGCCCGCTGTCCAGAACGGCCTCGACGAAGGGCGCCCCGGATGAGGTACGGGGTCGGCCGGCGATCGCGGCGAGCGTGTCCCGGGCCGGATCCACCATCGCGGTGGCGTGCGGACCCGGCGAGAATCCGGGCAGGGGCGCCACACAGCACAGATACGCGGCCACGGTCAGCGCCAGCTGGTGCGGCATCCGTCCGGCGCGCAACTGGAGCAGAGCGGGTTCCGGCACCCGCTGCCGGAGCTTGACCGAACCGTCCGAGCCGACCTGCCGGGTGCGGTGACCCAGCGCCGAGTTGGCCCAGCGGTCGAACAGCCGGCGGACGTAGTCGTCGAGATCGATATCGGCGGGCACGGTGAGGCTCGGCAGATACTCGTCGTGCAGCACGCTCCGCGCCGCCTCGGCGATGAACGGCCGGGCGATCGCGTCCGGGATGGTGTCCCGCCCGTCCAGGGCGCCCAGATAGGCGATGAGCGAGTGGGTGCCGTTGAGCAGCCGGAGCTTGAGCAGTTCGTACGGCTCGACGTCGTCAGTGAACAGCGCCCCCGCCAGCTCCCAGCTCGGACGTCCGGCGGCGAAGCGGTCCTCCATCACCCACATGGAGAACGGTTCGGCCGGCACCGGTACGGCGTCGCGCACCCCGAGGTGGGCCGCCACCGCCTCGCGGTAGGCGTCCGTGGTGGCGGGGACGATCCGGTCCACCATGGAGCCCGGAAACGCCACCGAGCTCTCCAACCACGGCACCAGCTGGTCGCGTTCGGCCGCCGGAAGCGCCTCGGTGAACTCGCGCACCAGCCGCCTCGTCAACTCACCGTTTCCGACCAGGTTGTCGCAGCTCAGGACGGTCACCGGCCGGGCGTGGGCCCGGCTGCGGCGCTGCAGCCCGCGCACGATCCGCCCGATGGTGGTGCGCGGCGGCGCGTCGCCGCGCAGATCGGCCCGTACCGCGGGCGCGTCCAGGTCCAGGCCGTGGGTGCGTGGGGAGAAGGTGTACCCGTGCTCGGTGACCGTCAGGGTGATGACGGCCGTACCGGGCGCGGCCAGCGCGTCGAGCACGGCGTCCGGCTGCTCCGCGGCCACCAGCGCCCCGGTGTGCACGGCGGGGACGGTGACCCGGGTGTGGCCGGGGGAGATCTCCACGACCGCGTAGCGCAGATCCTGTTCGCGCATCGCCCGGACCACGCCGGTGGAGCGGCCGGCGACCCCGAGGATGCCCCAGGGGCCGTCGGCGCGGGCCAGCGCCGCCGCGGTGTGCACGGCCTGGTGGGCGCGGTGGAAGTTGCCGAGGCCGAGGTGCACGATGCCGGTCTCGGCGGGTGGCCGCGCGAGGGTCAGGGCGGCCGGGGGAACGGTCGCGCGGCCGAGGCGGGGTACGGTGGTCGCTCGCATCGTTCACCAGTCCGTCATCGAGCCGTCGCGGCGCCGCGCGATCGGCAGATAGGCGGGCTCGTACGGGAACCGGGCGGCCAGCGCCTCGTCGACCTCGACCCCGAGCCCGGGCTGGTCTCCGGGGTGCAGATGTCCGTCGGCGTAGCTCCACGCATGCCGGAACACCTCGTGCACGACCGGCTCATAGCCCATGTACTCCTGGATGGCGAAGTTCGGCGTCGCCAGGCCCACATGCAGCGACCCTGCGAGGGCCACCGGCGAGATGTCCGAGGGACCGTGCGGGCCGAGCCGCACCTGCCAGACCTCGGCGAGCGCCGCGATCCGCCGCAGATGGCTGATCCCGCCCGCGTGGGTCACACAGGTCCGTACGAAGTCGATCAGCTGCTCGGTGATCAGCGTCTGGCACTCCCAGACGGTGTTGAACACCTCGCCGATCGCCAGCGGAACGGTCGTGTGGTGCCGGACGTGCCGCAGCACCTCCTGGTTCTCCGCGGGGGTGACATCCTCCAGCCAGTAGAGGTCCACCTCCTCCAGCGCCCGGCCGAGCCGGGCCGCCTGGCCCGGGGTGAGCCGGTGGTGGGCGTCATGCAGCAACTTCAGCTCGGGGCCCACGTGTTCGCGTACCGCCGTGAGAACACGCGGGGCGTGCCGCAGATACGAGTCGGTGTCCCAGACCTCCACCGCAGGGGCCGCGCCACGGTCGGCCGGCTCGTACCCCGCTTCGCCGCTGCTCACCCCGTACACCGTGTCAAGACCAGGAATGCCGCTCTGCGCGCGCACCGCGAGAAAGCCCTGTTCGCGCCGCTCGTCGACCGCGTCGAGCAGCTGGGGGATCTCCCAGCCGGAGGCGTGGGTGTACGTCAGGATCCGGTCGCGGACCGCGCCGCCGAGCAGCTGGTACACCGGCTGGCCGGTGGCCTTCCCCTTGATGTCCCACAGCGCGAGGTCCACCGCGCCGATGGACGTCATCGTCACCGGACCGCGCCGCCAGTACGCCCCGCGGTAGAGGAACTGCCAGGTGTCCTCGATCCGCGCCGGGTCCCGGCCGATCAGCAGCGGCGCCACGTGGTCGCGCAGATACGAGGCGACGGCGAGCTCACGGCCGTTGAGCGTGGCGTCGCCCCAGCCGACCAGGCCCTGTGCAGTGGTGATCTTGAGCGCGACGAAGTTGCGGCCCGGACTGGTCACCAGCACATCGACCTCGACGATGGTGTCGGTCGTGTGCGCCGGCCGGCTCATGGGGCCACCGCCACGACGTTGTGCAGCGGCTCGCCCGCGGCCAGCCGGCCGATGTTGGCGGCGATGTCATCAGCCCGGCGCGCAAAGGTCTCGCGGGTCAGGCCCGAGGAGTGGGGTGTCATCAGTACGTTGTCCAGCGTCTCGAAGGGATGATTGCCGGGGGCCGCGGAGTGTCCGCCGGCCGGGTAGCGGTACCAGACGTCGAGCGCGGTCCCGCCGATCGCGCGCTCGCTCAAGGCCCGGTAGAGCGCGTCCTCGTCCACGACCGGGCCACGGCCGACGTTGACCAGCACCGCCGACGGGCGCATCCGGGACAGCTCGGCCGCGCCGATCAGCCCCATGGTCTCGGGGGTCAGCGGGGCCGACACCACCACCACATCGGAGCTCTCCAGCAGCGAACCGAGGTCGGCGATGGTCCCGGACCAGGCCAGCCCCTCGGCCACCGCGTCCACCTCACCGCGCCTGGTGACCGCCACGCCCCGCGCGCCGAACGCCCGGAACCGCTGCCAGCAGCGGGCGCCGATATGCCCGAAGCCGACGAAGCCGACCGTCGCCGCGCCCAGTGTGTCGACCCACGGGGAACCCGGGTCGTACGCGGGGGAGTGCCACTGCCCACGGCGCAGCGCGTCGTGCTGCCGCAGAAAGCCGCGCCGCAGCAAAATGGCCGCTGACACGGCGTACTCGGCGATCGAGTCCTCGTGGTGGAAGGTGTTGGCCACCTGGGTTCCGGGGGCCAGCGAGGCGATGTCGATCCCGTCCGTGCCGGCACCGGCCGCGTGGACCAGCCGGAGCCGGGTGGCGATCGCGGCCATCCGGGCGTCGCACTTCCCCGACACCAGCACATCCGCCCCCTTCACGGCGGCCTCGACCGCCGCGGTGTCCCGGGCGTCCGGCCAGCTGACGGACGCTCCGTCCGGCAGCGCGGCCTCGAACTCGGCACGCAGCGGGTCGAGATTGGCGTCGATGACCACCACGGTCAACGTGTCGGCCCTCATGACTTGCCCTTTCCGGCCAGCGGGCCGTCAGTCGTGGCGCCGTATCCGGCGGGGCGGGTACGGGCCGCGCCGGTCGAGCCGCGCACGATGAGCTGGGTCGGCAGCCTGAGCGTCCGCGGGGTCTGCCGCTCACCCCCGATGGCCTTCCCCAGCAGCTCCAGGCTGAGCGCACCGGCCCGCACCATCGGCACCGAGATGCTCGTCAAGGACGGCTGTGAGACCTCCGCGAACGGGATGTCGTCGACCCCCACCACGCTCAGATCCTCGGGGACACTCACCCCCAGCGCCCGCGCGCCGGAGATCACCCCGAGCGCCACCAGGTCGTTGTGCGCGATGACGGCGGAGGCGCCCGAGGCCAGCACACCGGCCGCCGCCGCGGTCCCGCCCGCCACCGTCTCGGACTGCCAGCCCAGCAGCGTCAGCTCAAGCCCGGCTCGCCCGGCCTCGGCGCGGATCAACTCCACGCGCTGGGCGTTGGACCAGGAGCGCTGCATGCCCTGGACATAGGCGATCCGCCGATGGCCGAGCGCGGCCAGATACTCGACGGCCTGGCGCATGCCCTCGGCGGTGTCGGCGAGCACACAGTCGGCGCCGGTCGTCTCGCGGTTGACCAGCACGGCGGGCGTACGGCCGCAGATGTCCAGGACCTCGTCCGCGTCGAGCCGGGGCGAGCACACGATCAACCCGTCGGCCTGCTCGCGCAGATGGGCGAGGACTTCGCGCTCGTGGTCGGGGTCGAAGTCGGTGTCGGCGAGTACGACGGTCTGCCCGCGGCGCCAGCCCTCGCCCTGCGCGGCCTTGACGAAGGCGCCGAATACGGGGTTGGCGATATCGGGCACGACGACGGCGACCGTGGCGGTCCCCGTGTCGTCGGCCGGCTCGGCGGCGCGGACAGCGGACGATTCGTAGCCGAGCTCTTGCGCAACGGTCAGTACCTTGCGCAAGGTCTGCGGTCCGAGCCGGTTGGGGTCGCTGAACGCGCGAGAGGCGGTGGACAGTGCGACATTGGCGCGCTTGGCCACATCAGTGAGGGTGGGTGCCATGGGGGCTCCGCTCCTGGTGCGACGGAGTGGTGCAGATGAACGACATGTTTCATGGTCGTCACCCTTGTGCAACCTTGTCAATGCTTGCCAAAGCATTGGCAAGGGTCTCGGCAGGCCGCGGTCCTCGGCATCGTCATCGATGGCCGGTGTACGTGGCCGACCGGGAGCCGATCACGGAACTGGCATGATGGCGCGCATGACCACGCCACCCCTCACCGGCCCGCCATCCGTCCCCCCGGGTGGGGGTGTGCCACCCGGGCCATGGACGTCGGGCCGACCCGGAAACCGCCGGACCACTGTGGCCGTTGTGGTGTCGGTCCTCGTGCTCGTCGGCGGGGCCGTCACCGCCTGGTGGCTGACGCGGGACGAGGACGGCTCCTCGCTGGCCGACCGGCCGCGGGTGACGGACGACAAGGCGGGAATCTCGTACGCGATACCCGAGGGCTGGCAGCGCAACAAGAAGGGCGACCTGGTGGACGCCTTCACCTCGTCGATCACCATGAAGTCCACCGGCGGCGAGGAAGGCGGCAGCGTCGTGCTGGCCGGGCGGAACGGGACCGTGCCCAAGTCCCAGCTGAAGGAGCAGACGGAGGACGCGGTCCGGTCGAACGCCGAGTACTTCTACCCGGACGGGCGCTCGAGCATCGAGGAGTCGCGGGCCACCACGGTGAGCGACCGCCCCGCGTACACGGTGGCGTTGAAGGTGAGCGACGGCGAAGGCAGCACGGGCCATCTGCGCCTGACCCTCATGACCGCGCGGGACGGCGGCTCGTCCTACCTCCTCGGCATCGCCCAGCCCACCGGGCCGCAGGAGCAGCAGGAGGTCGACGCGGTGCTGGAGAGCGCGTCGCTCAGCTGACCCCGGCATCGTGGCGGGGCCGGTTTCACACCCGGCACTCGACGATGCAGCCGCGGAGCTCGTAGCCGGCAATCTCGTCCTTGAAACCGACCCCGGGCGGGGCCGCCATCCGGATGCCGGGCAGCGCGAACAGCCTGCTGAGGAAGATATCGGTCTCCAGGATCGCGATATGGGCGCCGGGGCACTTGTGCGGGCCGTCGCCGAAGGCCAGACCGGCCGCCCC
>NZ_JBSFMM010000349.1:0-7793 GCF_053599555.1 Streptomyces sp. NPDC000941 | reverse complement strand
GGTGATCAGCGCTGCGCGGCGGGCCGGGGCGGCGGGGGCACGGCCCGCCCCGGCCACCGCGGCCTGAGGTGTCACTTCAGATAGGGGCCGTCGCTGCCGATCTTGCCGGGGCCGTTCAGCACGTAGACGCGAAGGTTGCCCTTGCCGGGTGCCGCGACGGACAGCGAGCCGTTGGAGACTAGATCTTCATGCCCTTGGCGTGAGCGGCGTTGATCAGGTCCTGGTACGATGCGCCGTCCGACTCCAGGCGCGGGTCGACCTGGTAGAAGTCGTAGCCGTGGTAGCCGTGGTAGTCGTAGTCCGAGCGGTTGAGGACCACAGGGGTGATCCAGACCGCGGAGAAGCCGAGTGCCTTGAATCACCTCGGAACATGGGGTCGTTGTTGGCCGCGTTGCCGGACTTCACGTGCTGGCTGCCGCCGCGGTTGTTGGAGCTGTCGCCGTCGTGGAAACGGGCGGTGAGGACGAAGTAGATGGGATCTTTGCGAGGGTCGGTGCCCAGCGGGGTGCCGGCGGCCGGTGCCGGCGCCTTCTCCCCGGTGGTCGCGGTGGCCGCCGCGGAGGCGGGCGAGGTGTTGCCTGCGGCGTCGAGGGCCTGGACGGTGTAGGTGTAGGTGGTCTTCTCCTCGAGGCCGGTGTCGGAGAAGACGGTTGAGGTGACGTCCGTGACGACCGTTCCCTTGCTGCCTCCGGTGCGGGTGACCCGATACTTCGCCACACCTCTGTCGTCCGTGGCCGCTTCCCAGCTCACGACGACGGACGTGTTGGCGGCACTGGCCGTGACCTTGGGGGGTGTCGTCGGGGCCTGGGTGTCCGGGGCCTCCGCCGCGCACGGGTCCTTGGTGCCGACGGTGACGGTCCTGTCCTTCACGGTCGAGATGCCGGTGGGGATGGTGTAGTCGGAGCTGTTGTTGTTGTCCCAGACTCCGTTGCCGTTGTTGAACGCGGCCTTGAGCGATGAGGCCGTGCTGATGTCGAGTGTCTTCTTCCACCAGCCGGTGCAGGCAGGCTCCATACCGACGCCCGGGACGGTGGTCCAGGAGCCCCCGGCGGGCGCGTAGTGGATGTTGACGGTGGTCCACCCGGTGGTGGCCGTCGAGTAGTAGACGGTCGCTGTGTTCGACGCGTCGGCGGCGGTCTGAGCGGGGTGGGGCGGGACTCCGACGCGCCCGTCAGCAGCCCGAGCACCCCTGCCGTCGCGACGGCTGTGGCGAGCGTGCGCCGTAGTGGACGTGGTCGTCTGTCTCCCGGGGGTGTCGTTGATGTGCATCTCATGGCGTCTCCCGGTGGGGCGGCGAGTGGGGGAGTTGCACTGAAGGAGGAACCGGCAAGTTGCTGCAAGCTATTTCAGGCGAAGCTACAGGGACATGACAGCCGGGTAAAGGGATGCCGCTCCGTGGGTGCTTCTGCCTTCCCCCGCTCCGCTCACAGGGGCAGTTCTGACGTCAGCTTGATCTTTTGCATGGGGATCTCCGTCTTGACGCTCTGCACGCCCTTGATACGGGTCAGATGGTCGACCTGGAACTGTCGATACGCGTCGAGGTCGGCCGCCACCACACGGAGGAGGAAGTCGCAGTCTCCGGCCATCAGGTGGCATTCGACGACCTGGGGCAGGAGCTTGATCTGCTCCGTGAAGTGGTCGACGGTGTCGGTGTCCTGGCCCGTCAGCCATACGCGCGCGAAGACCGTCAGCCCCACGCCGATCTTCGCCGCGTTGAGCAGTGCGACATAGCGCTCGATCACTCCGCCCTCTTCGAGAAGCTTCACCCGGCGCAGGCATGGCGAGGGCGACAGGCCCACCTTCTCCGCCAGCTCGACGTTCTGGATCCGGCCGTTCTCCTGCAGAGCCCGGAGAATTCGACGATCGATACTGTCCAGCTCTCTCATGGTGCCTGGCCCTTCTCGTCGATGAGGCATCCAATGCTGGGGTGGATCGACTGAGGAGCATTCGGTGCCAGTGAAACGTGAAAAGTTAGCAGAATCGGCAATCGCCTGCCAGTCATTTCGGCCTAAGCTGCTCCCAAACGAGCGTGGGAGAGATGGAGGAGCCACGGTGGCACACAGGCGCTGCTGTTCAAGCGGAACCCGCATGCCGCCCTCCGACTGGGTCCCGCGGCCATGGTGTTCCACGACGCGCAGGAGATCTTCGAGGGCATGAAGGCCTACCGGCTGCCCGACGGCGACGTCACGCTGTTCCGCCCCGACGCCAACGCATGCCGCTTCCGACGCGCCGGCCTCCGTCGGGACCATCCCGCCGGGCATCACCCGCGATTCGCTGATCACCTTCGCCCGCGACCTGGGGCTGACGGTCCGTGAGGAACCGTACGCCGTCGACCGGTGGCAGGCGGACGCCGAGAGCGGGCGGCCGCGCGAGGCCTTCGGCTGTGGCACGGCCGCGGTGTTCACGCCGATCGACGTAAGAGACCCCGTCGCGGGGCAAGAGGCAAGAGACAAGGAGCTTCGGACATGACGCACCGGGTGCAGGGCCCCGACCCCCGGCCGGAGGAGGAGGTCGGTTTCATCGGGCTCGGAGGCATGGGACAGCCCATGGCGCTCAACCTGGCCAAGGCCGGCACACGGCTCGTCGTATGGAACCGGTCCGCCGAGCGCGCCGAGCCGCTGCGGGCCCTTGGGGCGAGCGTGGCGGCCGATGTCGACGAGGCGTTCGCGCGTACCCGCATCGTGATCGTCATGCTGCTCGACGAGGAGGTGACCGACGCGGTGCTGGGGCGTGGTACGCCTGGCTTCGCCAAGCGGGTCGCCGGCCATGTGGTGGTGTCGATGGGCTCGGTCGAGCCCGACTACTCACGCGCACTCGCCGCCGAGATCCTCGCCGCGGGCGGACGGTTCGTCGAAGCCCCCGTGTCCGGCTCGAAGAAGCCGGCCGAGGCCGGCCAACTGGTCGCGATGCTCGGCGGCGACCCGGACACGGCGGCCGAGATCCGTCCGCTGCTCGCTCCGATGTGCCGGGAGACGCTGTTCTGCGGCGCGGTGGGCACCGCGCTGCTGATGAAACTGGCGGTCAACCTGTATCTGTGCACGATGCTGGCCGGCCTGGCCGAAGCCGTGCACTTCGCCGACCGGCACGGGCTGGATCTCGGCATGTTCCAGGCCGCCATCGGCTCGGGACCGATGGCCAGCGATGTGACGAGGGTGAAGATCCCGATGCTCAGGGAGCGGGACTTCTCGGTGCAGGCGGCGACGTCCGACGCCCTGACCAGCACCCGGCTCATCGCGAACGAGGCGCGCGCCGCCGGGGTGTCGTCCCCGCTCCTGGACCTGAGCGGCGAGCTCTACGGCGAAAGCGTGGACCTCGGAAACGGCCGGCTCGACATGGTGTCGGTCATCAAGGCCATTGAGGCGCGCACCGACGCGCTCGGCCATTCGCCGGACGTACGGGCTACGCACTGACCTCGGCCGCGACCAGTGCCAGGGCGTGTCACCCGCCACCGGCGCCCAGTACCCGCCACCCGGCTTCGGCGAGCCGGGTGGCGGAGGCGCCTGGCCGCTATCCGCCGAAGGACACGGAGAGCTTCCCGTCCGAGGCGAAGGACCACTTCAGCGCGCCGCTGTACGACGAGCACCGAGACCCGTTCGTACCGGACCAGAACTGGTTCGAGACGTCGGCATCGCCGATGGTGCGGTCCTTCGTCCCGCTGCCACTACGGCACGACACATTGTCCCGGAACACCGAAGTTCCTCCGTCGAAGGAGAAGTTGCGCTCGGCGTTGTCGATGCCGATGTTGCTCGACACCGACATATGACCCGGGTTGCTGTTGTAGGTGAAACCGTGCTTGCCGTTGCGGTAGGCGATGCTGCGCCGGACGACGTGGTCGACGGCGATGTCCGAACCGCCGAGTTTGAAGCCGTTGCGGTCACCCTTCGAGGCCTGTGAGCCGTCCGTGAGGGTGCCGTTGTTCAGGGCGAGGGAGTCCTCGATGGTCACCGGGCCGATGGCGCCGGTGTCCGTCTTGGTGTAGAGGTCCCAACCGTCGTCGATGTTGTTGTGCGACACGTCGTACCGGAAGACGTTGCCGGAGCCGACCGTGAGCTTCGCGGCGAAGCCGTCGGCGTCCTCGCCGTCGGAGTCGGCGTTGTCATGCGACTCCGAGCTCACGACGAGGTTGTTCGCCGGCCACTGGTCGCGGGGGGTGCTGGAGGCGATACGGGAGATCTGGAGCCCCGTGTCGCGGTTGAAGCGCGTCACCGCGCGTTCTATGACGTTGTTGCTGCCGCCGACGAAGATCCCGTTGTCGCCGGCGCGCTCGACGGTGATGTTGGAGACGCGCCAGAACGACCCGTTGACGGCGAGCCCGCGGTTTGCCGGGTCCTCGCTCATGGCCGAGAAGTTCAGCACCGGCTTCTCGCCGGGGTAGGCGGACAGCTTCTTGGGAGCGCTCGAGGTGCCGTCGTTGCCCGGTGCGATGGTGACCGTCTGCGAGAGGTTGTAGGCACCGCCGCGCATATAGATGGTGCCACCGGGGGTGATGCGGGTGATCGCCGAGGCGAGTGTCGTCGGAGCGGACTCCGTACCGGGCGCGGCGGCGCTGCCGTTCGGCGACACGTACAGGTCGCCGGCGGCGAGGGGCGCGGCCTGCGAAACGGCTGGCGGGACCGCGAGCAGACCCGCCGTCGCGAACACCGCCACCGCCGCGGCGGCGAGGGCGCCGCGTGTGCGGCGTACGTCGGCGGCTGCGGGGGCCTTCTGCTGCGAGGCAGGGGAAATCCGGGTGTGCTTCATGGCGCTGGGACCTCCTGTTGTGGGGGGCTGCCGTGGGGGCGGCACGCAGCTCATGAGAGCGGTTACTGATCGCTGCCTGTCCTAGGAGGGGCAGTATGGAGCGCGTCTTTACAGGTGACGGCCATCACGCACAGGGCAAATTAGCAAGCGCTTGCCAAAGCGTCAACGCCATCTGCGCCGCGCCTTCCAGGCCGCCACTCGCACCGCATGTCACGCCACAACAAGGCAAACGTTGCCTGACTCGCGCCACCACTAAACTTGAATCATTCGTTTTCCTGTACAGGTCGTGTTTGTGGAGGTAGCTTTGGCGCCATGACCGCATCCCAGAGCCCGGCCCCCGCCGAGGAGCTGCGCGGTGCCGGCCTGCGAGTGACGGCCGCCCGTGTCGCGCTGCTCGAAACCGTCCGCTACGGCGACCACCTCGATGTCGAGGCGATCGCCTCCCGAGTGCGCGATCGCGTGGGTCACATCTCCCTGCAAGCTGTGTATGACGCCCTTCACGCGCTCACCGCGGCGGGGCTCATACGCCGGATCGAGCCGGCAGGCAGCCCGGCTCGGTTCGAGGGACGTGTCGGGGACAACCACCACCACGTCGTATGCCGGTCGTGCGGTGCCGTCGCCGACGTCGACTGCGCGGTCGGCGAGATCCCCTGTCTGACCGCGTCCGACGACCACGGCTTCTCGATCGAGGAGGCCGAGGTCATCTACTGGGGCCTGTGCCCCGACTGTTCCACCGCCCGCAGTTCTTGAACACCATGATCCGCCCAGTCCGGAAGGATTCCCATGTCAGAGAACCATGACGCTATCGCTGCAGACGCGCAGACGGAGGGCGGTGGCGGCTGCCCGGTCGCACACGGGCGCGCCTTGCACCCGACCCAGGGCGGTGGGAACCGCCAGTGGTGGCCGGAGAAGCTCAACCTGAAGATTCTTGCCAAGAACCCAGCCGTGGCCAACCCGCTCGGTGAGGAGTTCGACTACGCCGAGGCGTTCAAGAGCCTCGACCTCCCTGCCGTGAAGCAGGACATCGCCGAGGTGCTGACGGACTCGAAGGACTGGTGGCCGGCCGACTTCGGTCACTACGGCCCGTTCATGATCCGTATGGCCTGGCACAGCGCGGGCACCTACCGCATCAGCGACGGCCGCGGCGGCGCCGGCGCCGGTCAGCAGCGGTTCGCCCCGCTGAACAGCTGGCCGGACAACGGCAACCTCGACAAGGCCCGCCGTCTGCTGTGGCCGGTCAAGAAGAAGTACGGCCAGAGCCTGTCCTGGGCCGACCTCATGGTCCTCGCCGGCAACGTCGCCCTGGAGTCCATGGGCTTCGAGACCTTCGGCTTCGCCGGTGGCCGCGTGGACGTATGGGAGTCCGAGGAGGACGTGTACTGGGGTCCCGAGAAGGTCTGGCTCGACGACCAGCGCTACTCCGGCGACCGTGAGCTGGAGAACCCGCTCGGCGCGGTCCAGATGGGCCTCATCTACGTCAACCCGGAGGGCCCGAACGGCAACCCGGACCCGATCGCCGCGGCCCGCGACATCCGTGAGACGTTCCGCCGCATGGCGATGAACGACGAGGAGACCGTCGCCCTGATCGCCGGTGGTCACACCTTCGGCAAGACCCACGGCGCCGGCCCGGCGGATAACGTCGGCCCCGAGCCCGAGGCCGCCCCGATCGAGCAGCAGGGCCTGGGCTGGAAGAGCACCTACGGCACCGGCAAGGGCGGCGACGCGATCACCAGTGGCCTGGAGGTCACCTGGACCAGCACGCCGGCCCAGTGGAGCCACGGCTTCTTCAAGAACCTGTTCGAGTACGAGTACGAGCTGGAGCAGAGCCCGGCCGGCGCCAACCAGTGGGTCGCCAAGGACGGGGCCGGCGCTGGCACCATCCCGGACGCCCACGACTCGTCGAAGAGCCACGCCCCGCGGATGCTGACGACCGACCTCTCGCTCCGGTTCGATCCGATCTACGAGCAGATCTCGCGTCGCTTCTACGAGAACCCCGCCGAGTTCGCGGACGCCTTCGCCCGCGCCTGGTACAAGCTGACCCACCGCGACCTGGGCCCGAAGTCGCTGTACCTCGGCCCGGAGGTCCCGGAGGAGACCCTGCTGTGGCAGGACCCGCTGCCCGCGGCCGAGGGCGAGGCCATCGACGCCGCCGACGTCGCGGCGCTCAAGGCCAAGCTGCTCGACTCGGGCCTCACGGTCTCGCAGCTGGTGTCCACCGCGTGGGCGTCGGCCTCGACCTTCCGCGCCAGCGACAAGCGCGGCGGTGCCAATGGCGCCCGTATCCGTCTGCAGCCGCAGAGCGGCTGGGAGGTCAACGAGCCGGAGAAGCTGCCGCAGGTGCTGCGTGTCCTCGAGGGCATCCAGCAGGAGTTCAACTCCGGCGCCAAGAAGGTGTCCCTGGCCGACCTGATCATCCTCGGCGGTGCCGCCGCCGTGGAGAAGGCCGCCAAGGACGGCGGGTACGACATCGAGGTGCCCTTCACCCCGGGCCGTGTGGACGCCACGGATGAGCACACCGACGCGGAGTCCTTCGCCGCGCTGGAGCCCACCGCTGACGGTTTCCGCAACTACGTGGGCAAGGGCAACCGCCTGCCGGCCGAGTACCTGCTGCTCGACAAGGCGAACCTGCTGAGCCTGAGCGCGCCCGAGACGACCGTCCTCGTCGGCGGCCTGCGTGTCCTCGGCGCGAACTACCAGCAGACGCAGCTCGGTCTCCTCACCGACGCCCCGGGCAAGCTGACGAACGACTTCTTCGTCAACCTGCTCGACCTGGGCACGACGTGGCGGGCGGTCTCGGAGGACCAGAACACCTTCGAGGGCCGCGACGACGCCACCGGCGACGTCAAGTGGACCGGCACCCGCGCCGACCTCGTCTTCGGCTCGAACTCCGAGCTGCGCGCGCTCGCGGAGGTCTACGCGGGCGATGACGCGAAGGAGAAGTTCGTGACCGACTTCGTCGCGGCGTGGGCCAAGGTGATGGACCTCGACCGATTCGACCTCGTCTGAGTCGATCGCGTCTGGTTCATGCCTGACGTATGACGTCCAGGTCGGCC
>NZ_JBSFMM010000348.1:0-7922 GCF_053599555.1 Streptomyces sp. NPDC000941 | reverse complement strand
TTGTCCATGGGCCGGCCAATAGGAACCGACGTGCCCGGGGGCGTGGCGGGGGTCATGAGGTGCTGGGTGGCGCACAGGGTGATCTCCGTGGGCCCATACAGGGCCCGCACCCTCACCTGCGGACACGCCTGCAGAACCCGCTGAACGGCCGTGGGGGAGACCACGTCACCGCCGGTCAGCACCTCCCGGACCTGACCGAAACACCCGGGATCCTCCTCCGCGATCACCCGGAACAACCCCGCCGTCACATGCACCGCACTCACCCCGCCACCCGCCACCAGCCCACGCAGCGCCTGAGCGTCGACCTGCTCGTTGGGCGCTACGACAACCCGGCCGCCCGACAGCAGCGGCACCCAGATCTCGTAATCCGAGGCGTCGAAGGCATGCGGAGCATGCATCAGCACCCGCTGGTGTCCGGTGTCGGCCCACGCCCTGTCCAGAGCCAGCTCCACCACACCGCGGTGCGGCACGGCCACGCCCTTCGGTTCGCCGGTGGAGCCCGAGGTATACATCACATAGGCAAGCTGCAGCGGATGCCGACCGCTCACCACCACGTTGCCCTCATCAGCCCCGGCACCGGCGCCAGCGCCGGTCAGGACCTCGCCGCTCACCTCGACCACACGCGCGCCTTCGGCGAATCCGTCCGCCTGAACAGGCCGGTCGGTCAGCAGCACACGAGCGCCGCAATCGCGCATGACCGAGCGCAGCCGCTCCATCGGATAGCCCTCATGCAGCGGCACATAAAACGCACCCGTCTTCAACACCGCCAACAACACAGCGATCAGATCGGCGGAACGCTCCATCCACACCGCCACCGCATCCCCCGGACCGACCCCCGGCCCCACCACATACCGCGCCAACCGGTTCGCCCGCGCATTCAATTCGCCATAGGTCAACTCGTGGCCATCAAAGACCACCGCGGCCGCATCCGGAGTCCGCTCCACCTGCGCCTCGAACAGCTCCGGCAGCACCGCATCCGGCACCGGATGCGCGGTGTTGTTCCAGTCGACCAGGACCTGTTGCCGCTCCGCCTCACCCAGCACATCAACCCGCCCCACCGGCACATCCAGACCAGCGGCCATCGCCCCCAACACCCGCACCAGACGGCTGGCCAGCACCTCCGCCCACTCCCGCTCAAACAGATCAGGCTGATAGTCCAGCCGCAGTTCCAACCCCCGCCCAGGAACGACCATGAGGCTGACTGGATAGTGAGTGGCATCGCGCACGGAGATGTCCGCGACCTGTACTTCTTCGTCCAGCGCCGCGGACGCCGCGGATTCCACCGGATAGTTCTCAAATACAACGACCGTGTCGAACAGTTCCTCATGGCCGCTCGCACGCTGAATGCGAGACAACCCCAGGTGCTGGTGGTCCATAAGACGGGCCTGCTGATCCTGCACCTGTGTCAGCAACTCCCCCAACGGCTGGGAAGAGTCAAGACGTATACGCACAGGCAAAGTATTGATGAACAGGCCGACCATCTTATCGACGCTCGGGATCTCCGGCGGTCGGCCGGCCACAGTGGCGCCGAAGACGACGTCATCGCGCCCGGACATCCGGCTCAACAAGATGGCCCAGGCACCTTGGATCAGGGTATTGAGCGTGAGGTCATGAGCGCGTGCCGTGGCGCTCAGCGCGTCGGCCAGCTCTTGCGAAACCGTATGCGTCAGCCGCTCGGGGGCAGCAGCGGTCTGCTTCTTCCCCGAAATATCGATACGGGTGGGCCCGTCCAGATCGGCCAACGCCTCTTGCCAGGCCGTCTCCGCGGCTCCGGTGTCCTGCCTGGCTATCCACGCCAGATAATCCCGATAGGACGGCACGAACGGCAGCTGTGAATCATCGCCGCGACACTTGTAGAGCGTGAAAAGCTCGCGGAAGAGAACAGCATTGGACCATCCGTCCAGCAGGATGTGATGGTTCGACCAGATGAGACAGTGCTCGTCCTCGCGTATCCGGACCAGCGTGCAACGCAGCAGCGGAGCCTTGCTCAGATCAAATCCCAGAGCCCGGTCTTCCTCTGCGATCCGGGCCAGTTCGGCGTCGCGTTCAGCCGATTCGAGGTGTTCCAGATCGACTTCACGCCAGGGCAGTTCAACCTCGCCCATCACCATCTGAACGGGCTTCCCTGACTTACGGTAGCGAAAGCGGACCCGCAAGCTCGCATGCCGCGCGAGCATCGCCTCTGCCGCCAGCCTGAGCGCGCCGGTGTCCAGCTTTCCGGCCAGCCGGATGACAACCTGAACGGCGTAGGTGTCCGCCGCCTCATTGTCGTACAGAGAGTGGAAGAACAGGCCTTCCTGCAGGGGCGACAACGGCAGGAGATCCTCGATGTTCGAACGCTTCACAGCAGATTTCCTTCCGCTCCGTCTTCCATCTCAGCAAGCTCGAACTCGTCGATTTCGTCCTGACTCAGGTCGAGCAGCCCTACATCGGACGGGGTAAGCCCTCCGGCGTCCGGCTGTGCCGCACGGTCAGCCATGAGTGCGAGGACTTCAAGGAAAGAGTCCGCCAACTCCTGAACCCGTTCTTCGGTGAGCACACCGGTCGGCCACGACCATGTCACCATCAACTGCGGCCCGTCATGGGTGTCCTGAACCACCGCATCGACGATGAGGCTGTGGCTCATCGGCATATCCGGATCGGCTCCGGCTCCCGCCTTGCTGCCAGGAACGACGGTCCAATTGGCCGCTGCCCGCGGATGGCTCTCCCCCGTGACAGCCACTCTGCCCAGATAGTTGAAGAGGATTTGAGCGCTGCCCTTTTGCCGCAAATCCGAGCTTCCCCGCGGATGGAGATGGCGCAACAGCCCGTATCCCATGCCGCTGTGTGGCACAGCCCTCAGCTGTTCCTTGACGCTCTTCAGCGCGTCGTCGACAGCGGATCCACGCAGGCCGCCCCTCCCCCGGGTCTCCGTGGTGATACATACGGGGAACGTGCTCGTGAACCACCCGACCGTACGGGACAGGTCAGTCCCGTCCACCAGGTGTTCGCGGCCGTGCCGCTCGAGCTCGACCAGCAGATCCGTACCATCGCCGACCCCAGTGCCATCTCTCCAGCCGTCAATGGAGAGCGCGA
Organism: Streptomyces sp. NPDC000941; assembly: GCF_053599555.1. NCBI lineage: Bacteria > Bacillati > Actinomycetota > Actinomycetes > Kitasatosporales > Streptomycetaceae > Streptomyces > Streptomyces sp. NPDC000941. Next base: position 4,847 of record NZ_JBSFMM010000348.1, on the reverse strand, counting down.
GAGCGGTCAGCAGGACATCGTCGATGCCGCAGCGGAACAGCGTGGGGATGTGAGCAAGGAGAGAGGCCGTCTGCTCCACTGGCAGTGCGAATGTGAGGTCCCCCGCCGTCGCCCAGGTGTCCTTGCCCGGTTGAAGCGCCCGCGTACCCAACAGAGGATCCGGGGCATCGAAAATCTTCTCCCACAGTGGCAACTCCACAAGGTGCTCATCCGCCTGCGCGACCAGCCTGGTGGCCCAGTGGCGGAACGAGGTGCCCACCGGCTGAAGGGCAGGGTCGGCCCCGGTCGTGGCCGCCTCCCAGGCCGCATGGAGGTCGGGCAGCAGGATGCGCCAGGACACCCCGTCGACCACCAGGTGGTGCGCCACCACCAGCAGCCGTCCCGGCGTGTCGGGGCCAAAGTCGAACCAGACCGCCTGAACCATCGCCCCTGACCTCGGTGAAAGCCGCTCTCGCGCGGCTTCCGCCTCGGTCCCGATCATCTTGCCCACAGCGTCTTCGGCCAGTCCGGCCACGTCCACACGCCGCACACACTCCGCCGCTCGCACGGCACCGACCGCGGGGATCTCGAGCTCCCATTCCCCGCCCCTGTCGATCAGTCGGGCACGGAGCGCATGATGGTGATCCAGAATCGCCTGCACCGCCACGACCAGTTCCTCCAGCCCCAGTCGCTCGGGGACCTGGAGCAACACCCCTTGGCTGAACTGGTCGATGGAGCCACCCCGCTCACGCAGCTGATGCATGACCGGTGTCAGGGCCACAGCGCCGAATGGGCTGTCGCTCTTCGTGTCCGCCACCGCCGCGTCGACATCGGCCGCGACCAGTGCCAAAGCCTCCACGGTCTTCCGCTCGAACACGTCCCGCGGGGTGATGACGAGACCTGCTGCCCGTGCGCGGGCGACCAACTGGATCGACACGATGCTGTCGCCACCCAGGTCGAAGAAGCTGTCATCGACGCCGACCTTGGGAACATCGAGTACTTCGCCGAACAACCCGCACAGCAACTCTTCCCTGGGTGTCCGCGGCGCCCGTCCCGAAGCCGACGCGCCGTAGTCCGGGGCGGGCAGGCCCTTCCGATCCAGCTTCCCGTTCGGCGTCAGCGGCAGCCGCTCGAGCACCGTCAACACCGATGGCACCATGTAGTCCGGCAACCGGTCCCTGACCAGGTCGAGCACCTGGGCGGTGTCGACCGCCCCTCCCCCGCCCACGGGTACGACATAGCCGGCCAAGCGCCTCTCGCCGGGGCGGTCCTCCCGCACCACGGCAGCGGCCTGGGCGACGGCGTCATGCGCCACCAAGACGCTCTCCACCTCACCCAGCTCGATACGGAAGCCACGCACCTTCACCTGGCCATCCGCACGCCCCAGGAACTCCAGCGCCCCGTCCGGCCGCCACCGGACCACGTCCCCGGTCCGGTACATCCGCGCCCCGGCCTCACCAAACGGATCCGCCACAAACCGCTCGGCTGTCAGACCCGGCCGTCCCAGATAGCCTCGCGCCACTTGCGCGCCGGCGACGTAGAGCTCGCCGGAAGCTCCGACGGGGACCGGTGAGAGCCGGTCGTCCAGCACATACAGGCGTGTGTTCCACACCGGACGGCCGATGGGCACCGAGGCGTCGTCGCTCTCCCGGCACTCCCAGTAGGTCACATCCACGGTGGCCTCGGTGGGCCCGTAGAGGTTGTGCACGCGCGAGTTCAGCGTGCGGAGGGAGCTGTTCTGTAGCTCTGCCGGAAGTGCTTCCCCGCTGCACACAACGTTCCGCAAGCTCCCGCACGCAGACGCGGTCGGCTCCTGGATGAACTCGCGCAGCATCGACGGTACGAAATGCGCCGTGGTGACCCCGGCATCGCGGATCAGCGCGGCAAGCTCGGCGGGATCCCGGTGGACACCGGGTGACGCGACGACCGACACCGCTCCCGCGATCAGCGGAAGGAAGTACTCCCAGACCGACACGTCGAACCCGGACGGCGTCTTCTGCAACACCCGATCATCGGCAGCCAGACCATATTCCGTCTTCATCCACAGCAACCGATTCACCACACCGTGGTGCGGCACTGCCACGCCCTTGGGGTGGCCGGTGGAGCCGGAGGTGTAGATGACGTAGGCGGGATGCAGCGGCAGCAAGCTCGCGATGCGGTCGGCGTCGGTGATATCGGCGGCGGGGTGTGCGGTGATGGCCGTACGGGTGTCGGCCGCGTCGATTTCGATGTGGGGCAGATCGTCGGCCGGGGGGAGGGTGGGTGAGGTGGTGGTGTCGGTGACCAGGAGTGTGGGGGTGGCGTCCTGGAGCATGTAGTGGATGCGGTCGGTGGGGTAGTCCGGGTCGATGGGCAGATAGCCCGCGCCGGTTTTGAGGATGGCCAGCAGGGTGACGACCAGTTCGGCCGAGCGTGGCAGCGCCACCCCTACCAGTTGCTCCGGCCCGGCGCCCTGGGTGATCAGATACCGCGCCAGCCGGTTGACCCGGGCGTTCAGGTCGCCATACGTCAGAGCCTGTCCTTCGAAGACGACCGCGATCGCGTCCGGAGTGCGCTTGACTTGGGCTTCGAAGAGTTCGGGCAGTAGGGCGTCCGGGAGCGGGTGTGCGGTGTCGTTCCAGCGAGTGAGGACCTGATGCCGCTCGGCCTCGCCGAGGACGTCGACCTGGCTGACGAGCAGATCCGGATCCGCGGTGACCGACTCCAGGACCCGCACCAGCCGAGCAGCCAAGGCCTCGATGGTCGTGGCATGGAAGAGGTCGGTGCGGTAGTCGATGCGCCCGGTCAGCCCGTTGGGGGTGCCGTCGGTCGTGCGGTTTTCGCTGAGGTTGACCGTCAGATCGAACTTGACTGGCACCGCGCCCAACGGCTGCTCGGTGACGTCCAGGCCAGGCAGGTCCAGGTCCGGGTGGGTGTTGTTCTGGAGGGTGAGCATCACCTGGAATAGGGGATGCCGGGCCATCGACCGCTCCGGGTTCAACACCTCGACGAGGCGTTCGAAGGGGATGTCTTGGTGTGTGTAGGCGGTGAGGTCTGTTTCGCGTGTGCGTTGGATGAGTTCGCGGAAGGTGGGGTTGCCGTGGGTGTTGGTGCGTAGGACGAGGGTGTTGACGAAGAAGCCGATGAGGTTGTCGAGGGCGTCGTCGGTGCGTCCGGCGGTGGGGGTGCCGATGGGGATGTCGTGGCCGGCGCCCATGCGGGTGAGGAGGAGGGCGAGTGCGGCCTGGAGGGTCATGAAGAGGCTTGCGCCGCTGTCGTGGGCGAGTTCTGTCAGGTGGGTGTGGGTGGTTGCGGGGATGTGGAGGGTGATGCTGTTGCCGTGGTGTGAGGTGGTGGCGGGGCGGGGGTGGTCGGTGGGCAGTTCGAGTTGTTCGGGTGCTCCGGCCAGCGTGGTGATCCAGTACTTCAGCTGGGTGGAGATGACGCTGTCTGGGTTGTCTTCGCTGCCGAGGATGTCGCGTTGCCAGAGGGTGTAGTCGGCGTATTGTGCGGGCAGGGCGGGCCAGTGGGGGGTGTGGTTGTTGGTGCGGGCCTGGTAGGCGGTGGACAGGTCGCGGGCGAAGGGTGTCATCGACCAGCCGTCGGCGGCGATGTGATGGACCACGGCCAGCAGTACGTATTCCTGGGGCCCGAGCGCGAACAGTCGTACCCGCAGGGGAAGGTCGCGGGCGAGGTCGAAGCCTGCGCGGGCCTCGCGGGCCAGGGCTTCGGGCAGCTCTTCCTCCGTGACGGTCTCGGTCACGGTCAGCGGGGGCACCGCCGCATCGCCCTCGACGATGTGCTGACGGGGCTGGCCATCGGTCTGGGGGAAGAGCGTCCGCAGGCTCTCATGCCGCCCGACCACATCCCCCACAGCCGAACGCAGCGCATCGACGTCCAGTTGCCCGCGCAACCGCAGCGCCAAGGAGATGTTGTAGGTGCCTGAGGGGCCTTCGAGTTGGCCGAGGAACCAGAGTCGGCGTTGTGCGAAGGAGAGGGGTACGGTTTCGGGCCGGGTTTGGGTGGTGAGTTTGGGGCGTGTGGTGTGGGCGTTGGATGTGTGGAGGTGTTCGGCGAGTCCGGCGACGGTGGGTGTTTCGAAGAGGGCGCGGATGGTGAGTTCGACGTCCAGGGTGGTGCGGATGCGGCTGATGAGGCGGGTAGCGAGGAGGGAGTGTCCGCCGAGGGAGAAGAAGTTGTCGTCGATGCCGATGTCGGCGACGCCCAGCACTTCCACGAACAGCCCGCACAGGATCTCCTCGCGTGGTGTGCGCGGAGCGCGGCGGGCGAGGGTGGTGGTGTAGTCGGGGGCGGGCAGGGCCTTGCGGTCCACCTTCCCGTTCGGGGTCAAGGGCAGCCGCTCCAGCACCACCAGGGCCGAGGGCACCATGTAGTCCGGCAGCCGGTCCCTCGCCATCCCCAACACGCCACCAACATCAACCCCTACACCGGTGCCTGTGGTTGTGGGGATGAGGTAGGCGACGAGTCGTTTGTCGCCGGGCCGGTCCTCCCGGACCTGCACCACCGCCCGCGCCACCCCCTCATGACCGGCCAGGACCGTTTCGATCTCACCGGGCTCGATACGGAAACCCCGCACCTTCACCTGCGCGTCCGCACGCGCCAGGAACTCCAGCTGACCATCCGCCCGCCACCGCACCACATCCCCCGTCCGGTACATCCGCGACCCCGGAACCCGGGCAAACGGATCAGCCACGAACCGCTCACCCGTCAACCCCGCACGCCCCCAATACCCCCGCGCCACACCAGCCCCCGCCACATACAACTCCCCAGCCACACCCACCCCCACCGGACGCAACCCACCATCCAGCACATACACCCGCGTATTCCCCAGCGGACGCCCAATCGGCGGCACACCCACACCCACACCC
>NZ_JBSFMM010000347.1:0-8092 GCF_053599555.1 Streptomyces sp. NPDC000941 | reverse complement strand
CAGGCGAGTACTTCGACGTCCCCAACGGGAACTCCTGTCCTATGGATCATCACGATCCAATGATCAGGGTGTCCACGCTCAAGGGGAAACGCCCGAGCGCGGTGCCGTGCTCCCCATGCGACAGGGGGAGGGCGGACTGCTGCTGATCTCTCCGGGCCGGTTTTCGCAGGCAGCTCGCACGTGGGGTTCCTGGCTGCCAGGGTGCGTGAAGGGTGTCTTTATTGCCGCGCGGTGGTTGACCTGGAGCTTTTCGTTCGCCCAAGTATGGGCACGATCACTGATCGTGGGTCTGCGACTGCTCTACCTGATCTTCTGCCGACTACTGGGCTGCCTCCTCCTGCTGGGCCGATCGACCGCCGCGAGCAACGCCGAGATCCTCGTGCTTCGTCATGAGGTCGCTGTCCTGCGACGGCAGATCGAGCGGCCGCGGCTTTCATGGGCCGATCGTGCCGTGCTCTCCGCCCTCGCCCGCCAGCTGCCGCCCGCCTTGCGTCGTCATCGGCTAGTCACGTCGGGCACGCTGCTGACCTGGCACCGTCGTCTGGTGCGCTGGAAATGGCGCCAGACCCCAACCGGCCCCGGCCGGCCACCGCTGTCAGAGGAGATTGCGGCGCTCATCCAGCGCTTGGCACGAGACAACCCGACCTGGGGGTACGTCAGGATCCAGGGCGAGCTCCGACGGCTCGGTCATCGGGTTGCCGCCGCTACCGTCCGGCGCGTCCTGCGCCGCTACGGTCTACCGCCCGCACCGCAGCGCGCATCCCAGCAGACCTGGCGCTCCTTCCTCCGCGCCCAAGCCCACACGCTGCTCGCCTGCGACTTCATGCACGTGGAGACCGTCCTCCTGAAGCGTCTCTACGTCTTCTTCGCCATGGAGATCGCCACCCGGCGAGTCCATGTCCTGGGCGTCACCGCCCGCCCCACCGGCGCATGGGTCAGCCAACTCGCCCGCAATCTGCTCATGGACCTCGGCGACAGAGCCGGGTGCTTCCGGTTCCTCATCCGCGACCGGGACAGCAAGTTCACCGCCGCATTCGACACCGTCCTGGCCGGCAACGGCACAGCCGTCATCCCGACGCCACCGCAAAGCCCACGGTCCAACGCGGTCGCCGAACGATGGATACGCACAGCCCGCGCAGAGTGCACCGACCGCCTCCTCATCACCGGCGAACGCCACCTGCGCACGGTCCTCACCACGTATGCCGAGCACTACAACGCGGGACGGGCCCACCGCAGCCACTGGACCTACGAGCACCCGACGACGACCCGCACATCATCCCCCTGCCCGCTGCCGCGGTCAGGCGTCGGCAGGTGCTCGGTGGACTGCTCAACGAGTACCACACCACGCCTCTCCGATTGCCTCACCATCGACAGAGAACGCCCAGCTCAGCAACCTGATGGGAATAATGACACCCTTCAGGTATGGAAGACCAAATCGGAGCCCTGGGCCTGGTCCTCAATGCCCTCGTGCTGTTCAACACGCGGTACATGGACGCCGCGGTGAACCAGCTGCGTGCGGACGGCTTCGACGTCCGTGACGAGGACGTGGCCCGTCTCTCGCCGTTCGTGCGGCATCACATCAACATGCTCGGCCGGTACTCCTTCCAGCTTCCCGACCTGCCCGGCGGCCTGCGTTCGCTGCGCGATTCCGACGCCACCGACGAGGAGTGACCGGCCCTGGCCTGTGCCGCCGGATGGGAGGAACCTGGAGTCATGGGCGGGAGGTACGTCCGGCGGTGCGGCCAGTGCGGCAGGGAGCTGCCCAAGGGCAGCAGGCGGTCGCACCGGTACTGCGACTCGGCCTGTCGTACGAGGGCCTGGCGGGTGAGTCGGGCCCGCTGGGCAGCGATCGAAGCCGGCGGTGAGGCATACCGGGCTTGATCGAGGGCCGGAGGCACCCGTGGCCCCGCTTATGCTGCCCGGAGAGACGCTGAGTTTGGAGACGTCTTCGCCCGTGGAGCACCCGTTCCCGCGTGGGTGGAACGAGATCGGACCGGCTGGCGTCCAGCCGCGCCACAACATATCGACCGGCACCGTCTGCCGTCACCGGTGGCGGCAGAACTGTCCGTCAGGCGATAGAAGTCGCCTGCCCCTCCTGTCAGCGGCAAAGCTCGGACCGGAGCCGGGCAGCCAGGTCGACCGCCGCCTCGATCTCCTCGCGGCGGATGGACACGCTCTCGACGTTGAGGCCGAACGGCACCTCGAGCCGTCGGCAGAAGGTCATCAGCTCGCGGGCGGTCGCCAGCGCATGCTCGAACGATGCCTGCAGCGTGTCATCGGCGTGCTGGAGTTCGTTGTGGATCCAGCGGGGCACGTCCACGCCGAGCCACCTCAGGAATTCCAGCGTCTTCATCGACCCGCAGACCGAGAACGTGAACACGATCGGGACGGGCGCCAGATCGCGGGCGGCGCACTCGTAGCGGTAGTCCGAAACCAGGTCCTTGGCGGCGTTGACGTCGTAAACGACCTGGGTGACGAGGTAGGAGCAGCCGGCCTCCTGCTTCGCGAGCAAACGCAGGTGCTCCGTACCAGTGCGCGTGTGTCGCTCCGGGATCGCGACGCCGCCAAGCAGCAGGTCGGGCCTGAGTTCGGCCCGCAGCGACTGGGCGCGCGACAGAGTGGTGGCAACCGGCGTCTCCCGCGACGCCGCGCCCACGAAGACCGAGAGGACCCGGTCTGGCTGCTCCGTGAGCCAGCTTCGGAAGTCGCTCTCGTCGTACTTGCCGACCGCCCGGTAGACCACGACCGGCAGGTCGAGCTCTCCGAAGTGCCGGGCGAGGTACTCCGCGGGGTCCATCGTCGGCGTGAACGGGAACGGCCGCTCGGCCGGGTTCCGGTCGCTCTCGTCGTCGATGTCGTAGAGCACGAGCCCGTCGGGCTCCAGGCCGTCGAGCCGCTTGCGGGTGATGTCGGCGATCTCCTGAGCCCGCTCGGGGGTGGTCGTCTGCCTGGGCGGCGTCACCGCGAAGAACAGAAACTCACCTGCGCGGTCACAGATGCGCTGCTGGAGGCCCACGGCAGCCACCCTAACCGGCCGGCTCGTTCCGTCGTGCTCCGAACGCAGCCGTAACGCCTTGCTACTGACAGTTCCCCGGCACCGTGACTACGTCCCCGCGGGTGCGCCCGGCGTCGCCGGGGGCGAGCAAGCTGGTGAGTTCGGCAATCGCCTCGGGCGACGGTTTGAAGTAGCGGCGGACGTTCTCCGGCTTCTTGTGCCGGGACTTCGCCATCAGCATCAGCAGCGAGGCGCCCTGTTCACCGAGATGGGTCAGGTCGGAGTGACGGTACTCGTGCAGGTCCCAGCCCGTGCCCGGTCCGCGCACGGCGGTGTGCTCGTCGAGCAGAGCGCGGGCCTGCCCGTACGACAGCCAGGCCAGTCCGGTGTCCGGGCAGACGTCACGGGGGCTGACGACTTTGCCCGGCCCCGGGCGGCGGTGGGTGACGAATACCGGGCCGTGGGTGCGGCCTTTCAGCAGACGGGGCAGGAGCCGGGCGGTGCCGGCGTCCCAGTACACGGTCTCCAGCACGTAGTCCTCGCGCGCCTGGCCGCGGCGGCGGGCCTTGGGCCGGGCGCCCTTCGCCTTGACCGGGCAGCGGCGCGCGGCGAGGTCGAGGTCCTCGATGTTCACGCCGAGGATCTCCTCGGCCCGCCCCGCGGTTTCGTACCTGTTGACTGAACTACTTGTGGTGTTCTCGCAGGTCAGTGACTGTTTGGCAGGGTCGTCGTTGGTCTGGCCGTGGAGTCATCGAGAGACCTGGCGGCCCTGTCCGTGCCCTTGGCCGGAGAGCTGGTGGCCACGAACGATCTGTGGGGGCCCTACCGGCTCTTCGGCCCAGCCTGTGAGCCGGTCGAAGGTGCAGCGGGGTTCCTGCGGGATCTGCAGGCGATCGGGCGACCGGCAACGACTCAGCGCTCGTATGGAATGGACCTGCTGCGCTGGTTCCGTTTCCTGTGGGCCGTCGAGGTGCCGTGGGACCGCGCGAGCAGGATCGAGGCGAGGGACTTCTCCCGCTGGCTGCAGCTCGCGGGCCGGCCGACGCGCCCGCACTGGCGCCGCCGGGCCGACCATGTCGGGCAGTGGAAGCCGGGCGGGAAGGCGTACGTGGCGTCGGTCCGTACGCACAGCGAGACGGTCCTGCGGACCTTCTACGACTTCCACCGCGACGCGGGCACCGGCCCGGTGCTTAATCCATTCCCGCTGGACCGTTCCCGTTGGGGTCGGCGAGCCCATGCCCATCGCAACCCGATGGACCCACCCCGCAACGAGCGCACCGGCCTCTACCGGCCGACGGTGCCCAAGCGGGTACCACGCAGCGTCCCGGACGCGGAGTTCAACGAGATCTTCGCGCGACTTCCCTCGCACCGGGACCGGGCCCTGGTCGCCTTCTACATCTCCACCGGTGCCCGCGCCAGCGAACTGCTGACCGCATGGCAGGGAGGAGTTAGCCCGGGGCGTCAGCTGATCGCGGTGGTGCGCAAGGGCACCGGCGAGGTCCAGGAGCTTCCTGCCTCGACCGAGGCGTTCGTGTGGTTGCGGCTCTACCAACTGGAGATGGAGGACGCGATCCCACGCGGCCGGCGGGTGCCGTTGTGGTGGACGCTGCGGAACCCGTCCCGGCCGCTGACCTACCACGCCGCCCACCGGATGTTTGAGCGCGCCAACGCCAAGGCGGGCACATCGGCGACGCTGCATGCCCTGCGGCACACCGCCGCCTACCGGATGGCCGAGGACCCGAACCTCCCTCTCACCGATGACCAATTCATCCTTGGCGACCGGCAGTTGACCACAACACAGCTCTACCTCACTCCGCGCAAGGAAGAGGTGATCCGCCGGCTGCTGGCTCATCACGCCGAGCAGACCCGGCAGGCCGCCACGCGCATCACCCCAGCTCCGGCTCCGGGATACCGGCCGGAAAGCCTGGACATCCTCTTCGGAGCGGGCACCCGATGACCACCGACACGGACCTGGTGACGGCACCACTGCCGAGCCCGGCTGCGACAGCCCCCGCACTACCCTCCCAGCGTGAGGCGGCCCGGCGGCGGTTCCCCGCTCGCCCCTGCCCTGCCGTCTGGCCTGGCAACGAACGGCCCCGGCACGAGGCGGAGGGGCTACTGGCCCGGCCGCCATTCCTGCCCGAGTATGGGCATGAGCACTGATTGTGGGTCTGCGACTGCTCTACCTGATCTTCTGTCGACTACTGAGCTGCTTCCTCTTGCTGGGCCGGTCGACCGCCGCGAACAACGCCGAGATCCTTGCGCTTCGTCGGCAGATCGAGCGGCCGCGGTTCTCATGGGCTGACCGTGCCGTGCTCTCCGCGCTCGCGCGGCGCGTGCTATCCGCCTTACGTCGCCATCGGCTGGTCACCCCGGGCACTCTGCTGACCTGGCACTGTCGTCTGGTGCGCGCGAGAGAACCCGACCTGGGGGTACGTCAGGATCCAGGGCGAGCTGCGACGGCTTGGCCATCGGGTTGCTGCCGCCACTATCCGCCGCGCTCTGCGCCGCTCCGGTCTGCCGCCCGCACCGCAGCGCGCCTCCCAGCAGACTTGGCGTTCCTTCCTGCGCTCCCAGGCCCATACGCTGCTCGCCTGCGACTTCATGCATGTGGAGACCGTCTTCCTCCAACGTCTCTACGTCTTCTTCGTCATGGAGATCAAGACTCGGCGCGTCCACGTCCTGGGCGTCACCGTCCACCCGACGGGCGCATGGATCACCCAGCTCGCCCGCACTGATGGGGATTGGTGGAATCGGCCAAGGCTGCTCCTCGCCTCACTTGAACGAGTCCTGAATTGAATGGGGAAGTTCAGCGAGCGCGAGTCAAGCCCGTCCGCTCGATCAACGGTTTGTCCGTGCCGACCGTCAAGTGGTCTGCCGGCGTCGAAGCGGTGGGTAGCGGCTGGTTGTTCAGTTTGCTGAACGGTCTGGGAGTGGCGTGGGTCAGCGTTTGATGCGTCCGCGGATAGCGAGGGCGCCGAGGCCGAGAAGGGTGGGTTCGAGGAGGCGGGAGGCCATCTCGATGTAGGTGCCAGCGGTAGTGAGGTTCTGTCCTGAGGAGCGAAAAAGCACCGAGTTGAGGGCTACACGGGTGGCCTTCTCCGCGCGGGCCCAGGTCATGCGCTTTGACCATTTGTCGTGTAAGGCGGGGTCGGGGGTGCTGGTGCTGAGGCTGATCTTGCTGCCGTGGAGGGTGCCGGTGGTGACTGGGTCGGGGTCATCGGCGCGCAGGCCTACGCCCATGAGGAGCAGCACGGTCAGTGTCATCGCGGCGAGCAGCCAGGTGAAGGCGCGGGAGGCGCGCAGGCCGTAGCCGGACAGCAGCCAGTAGCCCCACAGCAGGCGGCGTTCGCCCTTGGGGGTGCCTGTGCGGTCGTGGCGGCGCATCTCGCACTCGCCGTAATAGAAGTCGGCGGCGCCGGGTTCGTTCTTGCCGTCCTCGAAGGCTTTGCGGAGCTGCCGGTACAGGACGGCAACGTTCTCGGGGCCGGGGGTGAGCGAAGAGGCTGGGTGGTGCGGGCCGGGGCGCCACAGGCGAGCGAGAGGGTGTGGCCTGGGAGTAGTGGAGGCTGGCTGGCGGCATGTGCGCGCCAGTGGTGTTCCTCGGCCAGGGTGCGTCGGCGGGTCCACCGTGTCAGTCGTATCCCGCGGCGGTGCCAGCCAGTGGGCGTGGGTGCGAAGACGGTGCGGCCTTCCAAGCGGAGCTGGTCGAGGTGGAAGGCCCCCGAGAACAGACAGCCACTCAGGTCGGTGTCGATCAGGACCAGTTGGGCGGCATCCACCCCCTGCACCGAGATTACCCGCACCGCGTCGCTGCAGCCCGACAGCGGGCTCTCGTCTATGGGGACCCAAGGTCTGGAGGTGAAGGGGGCCGGGTGGGCGGTGACCGCTACGGGCGCTGACAGTACTGCATGCCCGAGGTCTGCCATGGCGTAGCGAAGGCGCACCGCTGCCGTCGACTCCCACCGAGTGCGCGTGCAGAGCACCTTACGCGCGGCAATCTCCAGCGTCACCGGCCCCTCAAACACAGCACCAGACAGATTCACCTGTCCGCTGCACACGAGCGGCCCCAGTTCCGGAGCCATCACGAACTTCGCCTCGCTGAACCAGGCGTTGTGGGAGACCTGTGCCCCGCCGAACCGGGCTTCGCGGGAGAACTGCGTCCTGTCGAATGTGGCAAGGCCGGAGAACTGAGCCCTGCCGAACTTGGCAGTGCCTGAGAACCGGGCCCCATTGAACTTGGCGGTACCCATCTGAGGATTTCCGGTGCTGGGGTCGCGGAGCGCGCTAAGAAGCTGGTCCAGCAGCATTTCGGTGAGAGGGGTGCCGCGGTGATCGATGTCGGCGCCGGAGGTCAGTCCTGCCAGGTAGGCGTCACGGTCTGTGTCGGTCAGGTGGGCAAGGCATGCTGTGTGGCCGGGCACGTGGATACCGCGGCAGCCGACGGGATCGGCGGTGGGGTCCGAGCCGTGTGCGCAGTACGGCCAGCTCGGCATGACTGCGGCCGGGGGTGTGCTCATGGCTTGGCGGCTCCGCTGACATGTGCCGGTTCCGGGTCTCGTTCAGGCAGGAGGCACGGTTGGTGTCGGTCAGTTCCTCCCGGAACCGGAAGGGGGTGTACACACTGTAGGGGTTCTCCTGGGTGGTGGCGTTCAGCCAGGTAGGCGGCCCAGGCGGCCCGCCGGCCATGTTTCATCTCGCCGAAGGTCCCTTAACTACCAGCTGGCCGCGCGTTTTGGTGCTGGCTGACTATCGGGCGAGCCCTGGCGCTCGCGGATCAGCGGGTCTGCCTGGGGATCGAGCAGAGCAACTCTGAGGCGGAGCCGATCACGGGTGGCCGAACTCAAAGATCCCCATCAGCAACCTGCTCGTGGAACTCGAAGACAGAGCTGGGTGCTTCCGGTTCCTCATCCGCGACCGGGACAGCAAGTTTACCGCCGCCTTCGACGCCGTCTTCGCCGACAATGGCACAGCCGTCATCCTGACCCCGTCGCACAGCCCGCGGTCCAACGCGTTCGCCGAACGATGGATACGCACAGCCCGCGCAGAGTGCACCGACAGAATCCTCATCACCGGCGAACGACACCTCCGTGCCGT
>NZ_JBSFMM010000346.1:0-8130 GCF_053599555.1 Streptomyces sp. NPDC000941 | reverse complement strand
CGCCGCCCGCCTCCGAGCCCCCCTTGCCCTTGGCGTCGGAACCCTGCGCACCGCCGGAGGAACCCGAGGAACTGCTCGACCCGGCCGGGGCCGTGTCCGCCTGGCCCGCGGACTTCTCATCGCCGTTGCAGGCCGTCAGGGTCAGCGCGGCGGCCGCGGTCAGGACCGCGGCGGCGACGCGGAAGGTGCGACGGCGGGCGGTGCGGGCAGTGATGTTGGAGCGCATTTCGGGTCCCCCCAAGGGCGGTCGGTGTCGTCGTCTGCTCGGTACGACAACAACTCTGGCCGGGACCACTACCGCAACACTGCCGCCCCACTAACATCCCGCTAACACGACCGCGACCAGGAGAAAGACTCCAGTCAGAGGCACCCCGATGCGTGCGCGTTCACGCTGGTGGACCCCAGGGGGCTCTGGGAGGCCGCCATGCGCCCCGTATGGAGCGGAGCCGTCAGCTTCGGTCTCGTGACTTCTCTGAACTGGGTCTTACGTGGTGAGCGAGTCAGGAGCTTGCCTCCGCCTGAGTAGGCGCCGACACCGAACACTCGTCCGCCGAGTCGGCGTGGGTGCCCGTTGCGGGAAGAGTTCGGTGACCGGACCACGCGCGTACAGCCCAGCCACAGAGGGCAGAACACGGCGGAAGATCGACGGCACGAACGCGCCGCAGGCGACCCGATCCCGTGCACGTGGCGCCGTTACCAAGAAGCGCGCCCTTTCGCCGACCTGGAATACTTGTGGTCCGGACGCGGCGGAGGAGAGACGATGGTCGAGCGACCTGGGCGGGCGGGCACGCAGGAGACCAGCACTCGTGGCAGGCGCCCCCGCGCCGGGAGCGGGGAGTCCCTCAGCGACCGCGCGTACGAACACATGCGCACCGCCATCCTCCAGGGGGTCTACCGTCCCAACCAGCGACTCCCCGAGGACGAGGTCGCCTCGGAGCTGAATGCCAGCCGGACGCCCGTCCGGGCCGCCCTGATGCGCCTGGTCGACCAGGGCCTGGTGGTGCGCGAGCGGCAGGGCTGGGTTGTACGCGAGCACACACCGGACGAGATTCGCGAAATCTACGAGGTGCGCTGTGCACTGGAGGCGATGGCCACCGGGCTGGCGGCCGTGCGCGCGTCCGAGGAGCAGCTCGCCGTGATCTCCGCCTTCTACGAGGACCCGGTCGAGGAGTATGTGGCACGGCCTGGCGCCGAACTGGGACTGTTGAACCGGGAGTTCCATCAGGCGATCGTGCGGGCCTCGGCCAACCAGCGTCTGTTCGACGAGTGGCTGCGCAACCGGGACTTCGGTATCACCTACAACATGGCCGCCCTGTTCACCCGGGACGAGGCCGTCATCTGCGTCGAAGGCCACAAGAAGATCATCGCTGCCCTGCTGGACCGTGACCGCGAGCAGGCGGAGCGTCAGGCCAGGCTCCATGTCGAGGATGTGCAGGCCGCGGCGTCGCGCAGGCTCGACGCCGTACGGGCACCCGGGAATCTTCACCTCTCCTGACCCGCGCATCTCACCGGAGGTCGAGGCAGCGCCCGTATCGACCCGATCCACGGGATTCGCCCGGACCGCAGTGCTGAAACTTGCTTGAAACACATGCTTGTTGCATTGGATCCAAGTTTGTATCCTAAATAGGATGCAGCCTGGTGCCCCGGCACCGTTCCGGTGCGCCCACAGGACGCCGATCACGCAGGCAGTCGGCGCGCAGGCCGTCCGCGGGGAGCTGCAAAGCCATCGACACGAAAGGGCCGGAGCACAAAGTGACTCATGTGGAAACGACCGACTCGAAAGCGATCGACCCGGAAACGGCCGCAGCGAGGGAGCGAAGTGACGCCGAGCGCGGCGCCGCCCTGTTGCCGACACTGCCCGCCAAGCCGGATCTGACCCCCGAGGCGGCCACGGCACTGGAAGAGGTGCCCGGATACCTCGGCGTGCCCTTCGTGAGCCCGATTTTCCCGGCCCTGGCGAACTGGCCGGACTATCTCGTACCGGCCTGGAACGCGTTCAAGCCGGTCCTCGGCTCACCCGCGTTCAGCGAGGCCGCCGCAACCCTGCGGGTACCGGCCGAGCTGCTTCCCGCGCCGGATCCCTCACTTCGCACCGATGCCGACGGCGCCGATACCGACCTGATCCGCCGCTACACGGCCACCTTCCACCAACTCCTGCCCACCATCCTGCTGTTGACCTCATGCTGGTACGGGGGCCTCACGGTAAGTGGCCGTGCGGCACGTCCGGAGGCGCCCGACCCCGGCCCCCGTGGCATCCGCCCCGGCGCGGTCAACGTCGTCCCGGACGGCACCTCGCCCGCCGAGGAACTGGCGCACGTGTACGAGGAGATCCGCGCCACCCACGACCACCCCCGCGTGCTGAGCTTCTACCGCGCGCTCGGCAACTGGCCCGCCTTCATGACCGGGGTGTGGGATCACCTCGGGCCGGTCGCGCGCGGTGCCGGGTACGCCGCCGCGCGCCGGCAGCTCCTCACGACGGCCGCCGGCCTGGCCACCACGCTCCCCGTGCCGGTCATCGACACCTCGGCAGCCGAGGAGGCCCGCGCCATCCTCGCGCTCTTCCGCACCCGGCTGATCCCCGCACTGTTCCTGGACACCGCTGCCGTGCTCGCGCTCCTCGGGGAAACGGACGCGATCGTGTCCGCATAATCCCCGCCCGCACATCCCCCGACCTCAGGAGAGCCATGCCCAACATCACCATCGAGCTGTTGGCCGGACGCACGCGTGAGCAGCGCGCGGAGTTCGCCAAAATCGTCACCGACGCCGTGGTCGACGTCCTCGGCGCGCCTCGCCATCTGGTGCGCATCCAGTTCACCGAGCTGGCCCACGACCAGCTCGCCCTGGGCGGCGAGCTAGCCGCTCCCCCCGCATAAACCGAACGCGTCTCCCCGCACGTACCTCTCACGTACGTCCCTCCGGCGGAACACTCCATCGCCTGACACCCGCACTCGCCGCACCGAGGCATGAAGGCTCGAGTCACCGAGGAATCACCGCCACCTCATCCCCCGGCCAAGGAGCACATCCGCCATCCGCGACCGCCCCTTGCCCGGACGGCCCCGGTCTTTCGACTCTTCCAAGGGGTGTCCATGTACCAGCAGAACTTCGATCCCGTATGGGGACAGCTCGGCCTCTCCGCAGCGGTCGCCGCCCTCCCGCTGCTCGTTCTCTTCATCCTCCTCGGCGCGCTCCGGTGGAAGGCGCACTGGGCCGGGCTGACCGCCCTCGGAATGGCGATGGTCATCGCGTTCGCGGTCTATCGCATGCCGGTCGGCCAGACCTTCAGCGCCGCCGGCTACGGGGCGGCGGCGAGCTTCCTCACCGTCATCTGGATTCTGATGAACGCGCTGTGGATCTTCAGACTGACCGAACGCACCGGGCACTTCGCGGTGCTGCGCAGGTCCTTCGCCGGGGTCAGTGACGACCACCGCATCCAGGTCATCATCATCGCCTTCGCGTTCGGTGCGCTCCTCGAAGCGCTGGCCGGGGCGGGGACCCCCGTCGCGATCAGCGCCGTCATGCTCGTCGGCCTGGGGCTGCCGCCCCTGCGCGCCGCCGTGGCGTCCCTGGTGGCCAACACGGCACCGGTCGCGTTCGGCGCGCTGTCCGCCCCGGTCACCACGCTCGCGCAGGTGACCGGACGGGACTTCCACACACTGGGCTCGATCATCGGCCGCCAGACCTCGGTCGTCGCGACGATCGTCCCGCTGGTGCTCGTCTTCCTCGTGGACGGCCGCCGGGGTCTACGAGAGGTCTGGCCCGCCGCGCTGGTCGCGGGACTGGCCTTCGGGCTCGGACAGTTCGTCTTCGCCAATTTCATCTCGGTCGAACTCGCCGATATCGGAGCGGCCTTGTGCTGTGCCACGGCCCTCGTGGGATTCCTGCGGGTCTGGCATCCGGGCCGGGCGCTCAGGGAAGCGGGCTCTGTGCGGACCGCACCGCCGGTCCATGCCGCGTCATCGGTTCCCATGGCCGCGGGCAGAGGGCCCGGCGACCCGGCCGGCGACCCGGCCACGCCGGTCGCGGACGTGCCGCGCGACAGCCGACGGAACGTGATCCTCGCCTATCTCCCGTATGTGACGGTGATCGCCGTCTTCGTCATCGCCCAGTCGGACGCCGTCAAGGAGTTTCTCGGCTCGGCCGCCCTCCACTTCGACTGGCCCGGCCTGAACATCACCGGAGCGCAGGGCGCGCCGGTCGCCACCGTCTTCACCTTCGACTTCCTGCCCGCGGCCGGCACGCTGCTGTTCGTGTCGGGACTGGTCACTGTTCTGCTGCTCCGGGTCGGCCCCGGGGAAGCGGCCCGCGTCTACGGGACCACGGTGAAGCAGCTCACCTGGACGATCGTCTGTGTGCTGTCCGTTCTGGGCCTGGCCTATGTGATGAACCTGTCCGGGCAGACCGGCTCCCTGGGTCGCGGCCTGGCGGCCATGGGCTCGGCGTTCGCCGTGTTCTCCCCCGTCATCGGCTGGCTGGGTGTCGCGATCACCGGGTCGGACAACTCCTCCAACGCCCTCTTCGGAGCGGTTCAGATCACCGCCGCACAGCAGACGGGTCTGTCCCTCGACCTGATGGCAGCCGCCAACTCCTCCGGCGGGGTGGTCGGCAAGATGATCTCCCCGCAGAGCCTGGCGATCGCCGCCGCGGTGGTCGGTGTCCAGGGCAAGGAGGGCGACATCTTCCGCAAGGTCATCGGCTACAGCCTCGCTTTGCTGACACTGATCGCGCTGATCGTCCTGCTCCAGTCCACTCCGATCCTGGGCTGGATGCTTCCCTGAGCCCGTAACGCCGCACCCGCCCCACTCCCCCGTCCACGCCCGCTTGAGTCATATCTCTCACCGCACACCACTGGAGACACCACGATGACGAATCGGTACCGCGCCCTGTTCGACCTCACCGGCAAATCTGCCCTGGTCATGGGGGCTGCGTCCGGCCTCGGCGAGGCCACGGCACGGATGCTGGCCGGTCTCGGCGCCCGGGTGATCTGCGCCGACCTCGACGGCGCCGGCGCCAGGACCACCGCTGAGAGCATCGTCGCCGAGGGCGGTACGGCGGAGGGGGTCGACACGGATCTGAGCAGCCGCGAACAGGTCACCGAGGCCGTACGGACCACCGTGGACACCTACGGCCGGCTCGACATCGGCGTCACCACTCCCGGGATCAACATCCGCAAGCGGCTTGCCGCGTACACGGAGGAAGAGTTCGACCGTATCGTCGATCTGAACCTGAAGGGCACGTTCTTCTTCCTCCAGGAGGCGAGTGCCGTCATGGCGGAGCAAGGCGGCGGCAGCCTCATCGCCTGCTCGTCGATGCGGGCGCTGATGGTCGAGCCCGGGCTGGGTGTGTACGCGTCCACCAAGGCGGCGATCCTGCAGATGGTGCGGGGACTGGCTACCGAGGTGGGCCCGCGGGGCGTACGGGTCAACACCATCGCCCCAGGGGTCATCGACACCCCGCTGACCCGCCCGCTGTGGGACGACGTCAAGGCGAGGGAGGCGTACAGCGCACACACGGCCTTCGGCCGCTGGGGCAGCGCGGACGAGGTCGCCTCGACGGTCGCCTTCCTGGCCAGCGACGCCGCGTCCTACGTCACCGGCACCAATCTGGTGGTCGACGCGGGCTGGACCATCATGGACGGCCGCTTCGACCCGGGCCGCTGACCCCGACCGGAAACCCGGAGGGCCCGGCCGCGGATCGCGCGGCCGGGCCAGCAACAAGGTCGCCAGCGCGCTGGGCCTGGACCTACCCGATGACGACGACGATCTGCGTGACGTACTCGAGGCAGACATGCAGCAGGTCCACTCCCACTGGCGCCACCAATAGCCGCACTCCGGCCGCGGCCGTGAGGGCGACCGTGCCCGCGCTGATTCGCAGCGAGACTCCACAACCGCTGCGCGATCTCGTGCGTCCCACTCTTGAGCGCCGACAGGAGCCGGCCACGGGGAGACAGGACGCGGACCATGCAGAAGTACACGGTCGTCCAGCGCATCACGCGCTTCTTCTGGATCCCGCGTGGTGCGAGACGGCAGCAACCCACACCCTGCTGGCGGGTGATAGGGCTCTGCCTGTCAGTGCTTGCCTTCGGGGCCGGGGTCACCGCGATGGGTTGGGACGATGAATTCGGCGGCTCCTACATCATGGCGATGATGCTCCTCTTGAATGTCGTCGACGACATCATCAAAGGGGTACGGCACCGCTGGCCGGCCGCACTGGCCGCACTGGCGATCCTGTCGGGCGCGAGCTGGCTCACCAGCGCCGTCCTGCCCGGCTCCCTCGACGCGGCTTGGGCAAAGACCATCGCCGCCGCCGTCGGCGTCACACTCGGGTTCACCGTGGCCGCCGCGATCACGCGGCTCCCGGAGTGTCGACGACGGCCTAATTCCCCACTTCCCGGTTGATGTTGTCGGCGTAATTCCCCTGAAGGGTGTCAATATTCCGATCAGGCTGCTGAGCTGGGCGTTTCCTGCGGATGATGAGGCAGCCGGGGTGGCATGGTGTGGTACTCGTTGAGCAGTCCGCCGAGTACCTGATGGTGCCTGACCCTGGCAGCGGGCAGGGGGATGATGTGCGGGTCGTCGTCGGGTGCTCGTAGGCCGAGGCTGCGGTGGGCTCGTCCGGCGTTGTAGTGCTCGGCGTACTGGTTGAGGACCGTGCGCAGGTGTCGTTCGCCGGTGATGAGGATTCGGTCGGTGCATTCTGCGCGGGCTGTGCGTATCCATCGTTCGGCGAACGCGTTGGATCGTGGGCTTTGCGGTGGGGTCGGGATGGTGGCTGTGCCGTTGCCGGCGAGGACGTCGTCGAATGCGGCGGTGAACTTGCTGTCCCGGTCACGGATGAGGAACCGGAAGCACCCAGCCCTGTCGCCGAGGTCCATGAGCAGATTGCGGGCGAGTTGAGTGACCCATGCGCCCGTCGGGTGGGCGGTGACGCCCAGGACGTGAACGCGCCGGGTGGCAGTCTCCATGACGAAGAAGACGTAGAGGCGCCCCCGGAAGACGGTGTCCACGTGTATAAAATCGCGGGCCAGAAGCGTGTGGGCCTGGGCTCGGAGGAAGGTACGCCAGGTCTGCTGGGATGCGCGCTGCGGCGCGGGTGGTAGGCCGGAGCGGCGCAGGACGCGCCGGATCGTGGCGGCGGCAACCCGATGACCGAGCCGTCGCAGCTCACCTCGGATCCTGACGTACCCCCAGGTGGGGTTCTCTCGCGCCAGGCGCTGGATGAGCGCCGCAATCTCTTCTGCCAGCGGTGGCCGACCGGGTCCGACCGCCGTCTGACGCCAGTTCCAGCGCACCAGACGACGGTGCCAGGCCAGCAGCGTCCCCGGGGTAACCAGGCGATGGCGGCGCAAGACGGATGGCAGGTGCCGGGCGAGAGCGGAGAGCACGGCACGATCAGCCCATGAAAGCCGCGGCCGCACTACTTGCCGGCGAAGCACAGCGACCTCATGACGAAGCGCGAGGATCTCGACGTTGTTCGCGGCGGTCGACCGGCCCAGCAAAAGAAGACAGCCCAGCAGCCGGCAGAAGATCAAGTAGAGCAGTCGCAGACCCACAATCAGTGATCATGCCCATACGTGGACGATCACAAAGCCCCAGGTCAACGACCGTACGGCAATAAAGACACCCTTCAGGCGGGGCCAGCACCTCCCTGGACAACGCGGTAAGCAAATCGATCGCATCCGGGGTGACCTACTCCATCGCGGCCGGCAACTCGGGGGCCAACGCATCGAACTACTCCCCCGCACGGGTGGCGACCGCCCTCACCGTCGGCGCCACCACCAACACGGACGCGAAGGCCGGCTACTCCAACTACGACTCCGTGGTGGACCTCTTCGCCCCGGGCTCGAACATCACAGCCGGCTGGAACACCTCCGACACCGCCACCTACACCGGCAACGGCACCTCCTTCGCCGCCCCGCACGTGTCCGGCGCTGCGGCGATCTACCTCGCCGGCCACACCACCGCTTCCCCGTCCGAAGTCGGGAGCGCGCTGGTGAACGGTGCCACCTCAGGGGTCCTGTCCAACATCGGCTCGGGCTCGCCCAACAAGCTCCTCGAGGTCGTGCAGTGACGCGCTGACCGCGCTGTCGCCCGCCAGTGATCGCACCACTGTCGCCCGCCGGGTCCCCACCCG
>NZ_JBSFMM010000345.1:0-8219 GCF_053599555.1 Streptomyces sp. NPDC000941 | reverse complement strand
GGCTCGGTCATCGGGCGGATGTCGTGCAGGGCGCTGAACGCCATCGTGTCCTCCACGTCCTGCGAGGTGCCGGACGGCCCGCAGGGGCCGGCCGACATCGTCGGCGCGGCGCCGGCCGTCGCACGGCACGCTTCCGGGGGCGCCCTCGGGCCCACCCCGCAGGGGAGGGCGGCGGCCGACGGCCCTCAGGAGGCCGCGTCCCTGAGCGGGACGGCAGCCGCCGTCCCAGCCGGCATCGCCACGCGGCCCGCCATCGGGGCGGAGACGCCGGACCCGGCGGCCTCCGGCCTCGCCCTCGTCCGGCGCGGCCAGGACGCAGCCGCGACCGCCGCCGCCGACAGCCGCGACCGCGGACCGCGGCGCTTCCGGCTCCGGCTCCGCCTCGGGCTCGGGGCGGTCCGAGGGTCCCGGGGGTGGGTGGCGTGGGCCGCTGGGCCCGCGGTGCGGGGGCCTTGGCTGGTTGCGCTGCTGGTGACAGGGGTCGTCGCGGCCGGGGCCGCGCGGGCCGCCGGGGTCTCCGGGGTGCGGCCGCTGTTGCTGGCGCTCGCGCCCGTACTGCCGTCCGCCGGGGTGGCCGTCTCGTACGGGCGGCACGCCGATCCGATGCATGAGCTCGCCGCGTCCACGCCGTCCGGCGGGCTGCGGCTGCTGCTGACCCGTACGGCGGCCGTGCTCGCGGTGTCCGTGCCGCTGCTGACCCTCGTCGGGCAGTTGCTGCCCGCGGCCGCCGGGGCGCCCGCCGCCTCGGCCTGGCTGCTGCCGGGGCTCGCGCTGACGCTCGCCGCGCTCGCCCTCGCCTCGTACGTCGGCTGCCGGATCGCCACCTGCGCGGTCACCGCGGGCTGGCTGCTGGCCGTCGGCGCCCCGGCGCTCCTCGCGGGCCCGGCCGACGGCGAACGCGTCACCCTCGCGGACGCCATGTCCGACTCCCTCGCCGCCGTTCTCTCCGGCCCCGCCGCCCAGAGCTGCTGGGCAGCGGCAGCGGCCGTATGCGCGGGGCTGCTGGCCCTGCGCCGCACTTCCTTCGACCACCAGGAGCGCATGTGAACAGCGCCGTCTCCGTGCACGGGCTCACGGTCCGGCACCGCAGGACCACCGCCCTCGACGCCGTCGACCTCGCCTTCGGCACCGGCGTACACGGCCTGCTCGGCCCCAACGGCGCGGGCAAGACCTCCCTGATCCGCGTCCTCGCGACTGTCGCCCCGCCCACCTCCGGGCGGGTGGAACTGCTCGGCGGCGATGTCTCGGCGCCCGCGCACCGCACCGCCGTACGCCGCAGGCTGGGCTATCTGCCGCAGGAGTTCGGCTACTACCCGGGCTTCACGGTGCGCGAATTCGTCGCGTACGTGGCGTGGCTGAAGGAGATGGAGCGCGCCGCCGCGCCCGCCGCCGTGGAGCGCGCGGTCGCGCGGGTCGGGCTGACCGACCGTATCGACGCGAAGATCCGCACCCTGTCGGGCGGCATGGTGCGCCGCGTCGGCATCGCCCAGGCGATCGTCAACGACCCGGAGCTGCTGCTCCTCGACGAGCCGACGGCCGGGCTCGACCCGGAGCAGCGGGTGGACTTCCGGGCGCTGCTGCGGGAGCTGGGCCGCGACGCGACGGTGATCGTCTCGACCCATCTGGTCGAGGACGTCGCCGCGGCCTGTACGGAGGTCACGCTCATCGGCGCGGGCCGGGTGGCCTACCGCGGCACGCCGTACGCCCTGGCCGGGCTCGGCGAGGAGGCAGGGGCGGAGGACTTCGGCGACAACCCGATCGAGCGCGGCTACGCCGTGGCCCTGCGCCGCCACCGGTCCGGCGCCGCCGCTACGGCTTCCGGATGGTCGGTGACCCGATGAGCCGGACCACCACCCACCCCCTGCGCGCGGAACTCCGCCGCGGCGTCGGCCTGCCCGTCGGGGCCGCCACGCTGGCAGCCCTGCTGTTCGCCATGTACGACCGGGCCGACGGCTGGCTGACCGGCTGGACCGACACGACCGACATGCTGCGCAGCGCCGGGGTGATCGTCGGCGCCCCGCTGGCGGCCGCGGCCGCGTGCTGGCAGGGCGGGCGGGAGCGACGGCGCGGGACCGAGGAGCTGCTGGCCACGGTGTCGCGGAGCCGCCTGCGGCGGACCCTGCTGGCTGCGGCGCCCACCGTCCTGTGGCCGGTGGTCGGGTATCTGCTCACGGCCGCCGTGTGCCTGGCCGCGACCTGGCGGTACGCGAGCGATGTCGGCGGCCCGTACGCGTCGATGCTCGCGGCGGACGCGACGGCGATCGGTTCGCTCGCCGCGCTCGGGTTTGTCGTCGGCCGGCTCGTGCCGTGGCGGCTGGCCCCTCCCGTGGTGGCCTTCGTCGTCTTCGCTGTCGACCCCTTCGTCGCCAATCAGGACTCCCCCATCGCCTGGCTGAGCCCCGGCAAGGAGCATGTGTACGCCTGGGACCGGCCGGTGTGGTGGTTCGGCCCCGTCTCGATGGTGTGGATGGCCGGGCCGGCCGCGGCGGCGCTGCTGGTCTACGCCACCCGCCGCCGCGCCCGCGCGCTGGCGCTCGCGCCGCTCGCCGCCGCGGCCACCGCGGCCGTGCTGATCGTGCAGACGGGCGACGGCGTATGGCGCCCTGACCCGGCGAGCGCGGCGCTGGTCTGCGACGACGGCGCGCCGCGCGTCTGCGCGTCGCGGACGCACGGCCGGATGCTGCCGGACGCGTCCGCGGCACTGGCCGGGCTGAGCGCGAAGCTGCGCGCCATCCCGAACGCCCCCACCCGCATCGTCGAGAGCCGGGGCGACGGCCACCGGGCGCGCCGCACCGACGCGACGCTGTTCGGCTGGGACTACTACTTCCGGCGCAACCGGATCGTCGAGCCGGAGATGTTCGCGGCCAACGCCGCCTTCGGCGCGACCGCGCCGTCCTGCCCGGGCGTCCCGGACGCGGAGCGCTACAACGACCTCAGCGAGGCCGTGGCCGAATGGCTGGCGCCGATGCCCCGGCCCGAGCCGCCCATCGGCCAGGACGCACCGGGCTTCACCCGCGATCTGGAGAGGCTGAAAGCGATGCCCGACGACGAGCGCACCCGCTGGCTCGGCAGCTACTTCGCCGCCGTGCGCTCCTGCCGGCTGGAGCAGGTGACGGCGCCATGAGCCTGCTGCTGTACGCGCGCTCGCGCGCCCTGCCCGTGACGATCGCCGTGCTGATCGCCGCCGCGCCCGCCACCGCCTGGTTCGCGGACTGGCTCGTCTCGGGGTCCGGCCTCGGGCCGCGGGCCCGCCAGCCGGTGGTCGTCCTCGCACCGCTGCTGGTCTCGGCCGCGATCGGGGCGAGCCTGTACACCCACAGCGAGGAGCTGGACCGGACCGCCGTACGACCCTGGTGGCCGCGGCGCGCCTGCCAGCTGCTGCTGCTCACGGCGGTGGCGGCGGGGCTGCTGGCGATGGCCGTCCCGGGCGAGTCGCAGGTGTACGGGGCGTACGCCATGGCCCGTAACGTCCTGGGCTCCGTGGGGGTCACCGCCCTGGCCGCCGCGCTCATCGGCGCCCGGCTGAGCTGGCTGCCGATGCTCGTGCACACCGGCGCGGTCTACTTCACCGCGCGGGCCGAACCGGGCGGCTCCGGCGCGGTCTGGGCCTGGTCGGTCCAGCCGGGGCCGCAGCGGGCGGCGTGGTGGACGGCGGCCGCGCTGTTCGCCGCGGGCAGCTGCCTCTACGCGCTGCGCGGCGCCCGCCCGGAGGGCCCCGGCTCACGCCGCTGAACCTCACGCCGCCGAACGGCCCGCCGTACGTACGGCCAGCACAGCACGCCGGTCGTCAGGGCGAGCAGATGGCCCCAGTCGGTGAGCGGATCGGCGAACTCCAGCAGGTCCAGGACGAGCACCAGCGTGATCCCGCCGAGCAGCGTCCAGCGCAGCCGGGGCCACAGCAGCCCGGCGAGCGCGCCGGTGCAGGCGAGCAGCCCGTAGCTGATGCCGTAGTCGAGCCGGCGCAGCGAGCTGTCGGGCAGGTGCCCGGCGGCGACCGAGGCGGCCACGGGCAGCTCGGTCAGCAGCGTCGCCAGCACATGCCCGGCCAGAAACACCCCGGCGGTCCGCCGGCCGCCCAGCCGCCGCTCCAGCGCCCCGACCACGAGGAGGAAGGCCAGGATGTACGGCATCAGCACCCCGCCCGCGACCCACACCGCGCTGGCGGCGAGCACCAGCACCGGGCGGTCGGCGAGGTTCACGACGTCGGTGCTGGAGTGGGTCAGTACGTCGTGGACGAGGTCCGGGTCCGCGAGCCGGGCGAACAGCCCGGTGACGACCAGGACCACGGCATAACCGAGCGTGAACGGCGTCCGCGCCGGACTGGGCACGATCCGCGCCCACGTCCACGTACGTACGGTGCGCGGGGTCGGGGCCAGGGCCGGGGAGAGCTGGGGTGTGGCGGCGTCGGGGGCCGCTGGGCCGGAGAGGGAGGCCGTGGCCGCGCGGCGGGCGGCGGTGGCGCGGCAACGCTTCGGCGGGCGCAGAGCCCGGTGTTGTTCACCGGCCGCCGTACCGGCCGCTTGCGTCTCCGTCACGCCGGGGCTCCTTCCTCCCGCTTCACTTCTATCTCCCCTCAACAACGGCCGGGCCGCATGTCATGTCACCAGCCCCGCAGTTGTGAACGCCGCCACAGCCGTCCTGCGCCGGGCTCGGCCCCGATAGGTAGATTCGCCTCAGCAGCCCCGAAGGCCCCGCAGCCCCCGGAAGGACCTTGCCCACCGTGCACCCGCCGTACGACACCGCCGCCGCCCCCGACCGCCCCGTGACCCTCGACCGTCGCGAGGGCCCGTACGGCGAGGTGGCCCTGCGGCGGCGCGGCGAGGAGCACCCCGGCACCGGCCCTGGCCCCGACACCGCACCGCCCGTCTTCGAGATCATCGCCAACGGGTGCTTTCTGATGGACACCTCCGACGGCCGCTCCGAACGCCTTCTGATCCGCGCCGCGCTGAACGCCCTGCCCGCCGGCCGCCGGGCGCCCGCGCTGCTGATCGGCGGCCTGGGCGTCGGGTTCTCGCTGGCCGAGGCGGCGGCCGAGCCGCGGTGGGGCCGGATCGCGGTGGTGGAGCGCGAGGAGGCGGTCATCGACTGGCACCGCACCGGCCCGCTGGGCCGGATCTCCGCCGCCGCGCTCGCCGATCCCCGTACCGAGGTCATCCGGGCCGATCTGGTCGCCCACCTGCACTCGGGCACGACAGCCGAGCGCTACGACGCGCTGTGCCTGGACATCGACAACGGCCCCGACTGGACGGTCACCGAGGACAACGACGGCCTCTACTCCCCCGCCGGTCTCGCCGCCTGCCGTACCCGCCTCGCCCCGGGCGGCGTGCTCGCGGTATGGTCCGCCCAGCCCTCGTCCGCCTTCGAGGAGGCTCTCCGGAATGCCGGTTTCACGGGGGTGCGGACCGAAGAGATCAGTGTTGCCCGAGGTGTCCCAGACGTGGTTCACCTCGCGATTCGAGGCGCGTAGCCGAGCCGCGTAGGCTGCCTTTACGCTGCTTGCCAGCGCGCGCGGCGGGGCAATTGACCAGCCAGGAGCCGCGGTTTCACGGAACAAAGCAGGGGCGGGCGCATGGAGCAGACTCACAGCAGCCACAACGGAGCCGCCACGACCACGCCGGGAGCACAGCGCCGGGTCCTGGTCGTCGAGGACGATCCGACCATAGTGGACGCCATCGCGGCCCGGCTGCGCGCCGAAGGGTTCCAGGTGCAGACGGCCGCGGACGGCCCGGCGGCCGTCGATACGGCCGAGGCGTGGCAGCCGGATCTGCTGGTGCTCGATGTGATGCTGCCCGGGTTCGACGGTCTTGAGGTCTGCCGCCGGGTGCAGGCCAGGCGCCCCGTGCCGGTGCTGATGCTGACCGCGCGCGACGACGAGACCGACATGCTGGTGGGTCTGGGCGTCGGCGCCGACGACTACATGACCAAGCCGTTCTCCATGCGCGAACTGGCCGCGCGGGTGCATGTGCTGCTCAGACGCGTCGAGCGGGCGGCGCTTGCCGCGCACACCCCGCGCAGCGGCATTCTGCGCCTGGGCGAGCTGGAGATCGACCACGCGCAGCGCCGGGTGCGGGTGCGCAACGTGGATGTGCATCTCACCCCGACCGAGTTCGATCTGCTGGTCTGTCTGGCCAACACGCCGCGCGCGGTGCTCTCCCGGGAGCAGCTGCTCGCGGAGGTCTGGGACTGGGCGGACGCCTCGGGCACCCGGACCGTGGACAGCCATATCAAGGCGCTGCGCCGGAAGATCGGCGCGGAGCGGATCCGTACGGTGCACGGCGTGGGATACGCCCTGGAGACCCCGGCGGCATGAGGCCTTCGGGCCGCCGGACGGCCGTCTGGAGCCGCATGAGCTGGCGCCGCGAGACCTGGCGCCGTGAGGCCTGGCGCCGCGAGACCTGGAGCCGTAGGACCCGGAGCCGCGAAACCTGGCGCCACACCTGGCGTGAGACTTGGCGTGAGACCTGGCGTGAGACCTGGGGCCGCAAGTGGGACCGGCTGTGGGACCGCCTGTGGGAGGCCCTGAAGCCTTTCGACCCGTACCGGTCGGTGAAGGCCGCGCTGGGCGCGCTGGTCATCGGCTCGGTGATCATCACCACCCTGCTGGTGTTCGCCGCCATGCACTCGGACACCGAGCTGCGCATCATCACCATCTTCTCGATCATCGCCTCGCTGCTGATCACCCAGTTCGTGGCGCACGGCCTGACGGCCCCGCTGGACGAGATGACCGAGGTCACCCGGGCGATGGCGCACGGCGACTACACCCGCCGGGTGAGCGCGGCCCAGCGGGGGGACGAGTTCGGTGCCCTGGCGACCTCGTTCAACCGGATGGCCGCCGACCTGGAGGCGGTGGACACCCAGCGCAAGGAGATGGTCGCGAACGTCTCCCATGAGCTGCGCACCCCGATCGCGGCGCTGCGCGCGGTCCTGGAGAACGTCGTGGACGGGGTCTCGGAGGCCGACCCGGAGACGATGCGCGTCGCGCTGCGCCAGACCGAGCGGCTGGGCCGGCTGGTCGAGCAGCTGCTCGACCTGTCCCGGCTGGACAAGGGTGTGGTGCCGCTGTATACGCGGCGCTTCGAGGTCTGGCCGTATCTGGCCGGGATCCTCAAGGAGGCCAGCATGGCCAAGAGCGCGTACGCGGCCGGCAGCTCGGGCGCGCACGCCCGTAAGGACGTGCACCTCAACCTGGACGTCTTCCCGTCCGATCTCGCCGGGCACGCCGATGTGGAGCGGCTGCACCAGGTCGTGGCGAATCTCATCGACAACGCCGTGAAGCACTCCCCGGCGCACGGCCGCGTCACCGTACGGGCGCGGCGCGGGGAGGGGCCGGAGAGCCTGGAGCTGGAGGTCCTGGACGAGGGCCCGGGGATCCCGGAGGCCGAGCGCCACCGGGTCTTCGAGCGCTTCAACCGGGGCGGCCCGTCCGCGCAGGGCGGAAAGCCGGGCGCGCCGCGCGGGCCGGGGCAGGGCAGCGACGGCGGTACGGGTCTCGGTCTGGCCATCGCGCGGTGGGCGGTGGATCTGCACGGGGGGCGGATAGGCGTGGCCGAGTCGCCCCGGGGCTGCCGGATCAAGGTCAGCCTGCCGGGGACCCACTCCAAAGAGCCCTAAAGATCTTCTGGACGAACCCGAGCCCCACAGAGATCAAAATTGACGTAAAGTCGTCAACGAAGGCGCACATGCGTCGACGGTCGCGCACATCCGAGCGGGTGTGGGCGCATTTTCGCGTTCCCATCGCGCACCAGAACCAGCGGTGATTCCCGCCACCTCAGGCCCCGAAACCAGCCGATCAATGTGACTTGCGCGACGATGACCAGTGCGGCCTGCACGTAAGGGGCTGAGGGGCGTAGCCTTTATTCCCGCTGTCCACCACCTTTAGGAAGCGGAAGAGGGCGGTTGCCGCCGTGTCGCCACAGTCCCCCAACAGTTCGAGCGTCTCGACCGACCAGCACGACGGTCAGGGGAGTAACCCTGCCGCCGCGTTCGGCCCCAACGAGTGGCTCGTCGACGAGATCTACCAGCAGTACCTCCAGGACCCGAACTCGGTCGACCGAGCCTGGTGGGACTTCTTTGCCGACTACAAGCCGGGCCAGGACACCAGCTCCGCGGTGGCCGAGTCCGCGACGGCCCCGCCGGCCCCGGCCGGGGGGGGGGCCGCCAGACAGGCGGGTGGGGAGGGGGGGGGGGGAGTGTATGCGCGAACCCCCCAGGCCCCGGGA
>NZ_JBSFMM010000344.1:0-8236 GCF_053599555.1 Streptomyces sp. NPDC000941 | reverse complement strand
CGAAACGGAAGCCCCCCACCTGGAAGTTGAGCGTGTCCAGAGCCTGCGGAAACCGCCGGGTGTCGGGGCCGAACACCACTTGGGAGAGGTTGTCCTGCGGTGCCGGTGCCGGTGCCGGTGCCGTTGCTGCCGTCGCCTCCGCGGCCTTGGCGGTTGCCGCGCCGCGGGTGCGGCGGCGGCGCGGCTTGGCCGGGGCCTCAGGCTCCGCCTCGGGCTGGGCGGTGTCGGTCACGGCCGTGGTCGGGCCCTCGGCCGTGGTGACCGCCGCCTCGGCGTCGGTGCCGCTGTCGGCTGCCTTGGCCGTGCCCCCGGCGCGGGTGCGCCGACGGCGGCGGGGCTGCCTCGGCTCGGCGGTGGCCTCCGGGGCCGGGGCCTCCGCCGCGCCCTCCGCAGTGTCCACGGCCGCCTCGGCCGCCTGCGTCGAGTCTTCGGTCACCCCGTCGACCGCGACGCCGCCGCGCAGCCGGCGCCGCTGGCGCGGCGTGCGGGTGCGGGCCGGGCGCTCCTCGGCAGGCGCTGCCGCCGCCGAGGAGCGGCGGCCGCCGCGCGCGGACCGGGCGCCGCGGCCGCCGGTCTCGCCGAGGTCTTCGATCTCCTCGGCGTCCAGACCGGCCCGGGTGCGCTCGACGCGCGGCAGGACACCGGTGGTGCCCTCCGGGATGTTCAGCAGCTCGTACAGGTGGTCGGAGGTGGAGTAGGTCTCCTCCGGCTCGCTGAAGGGCAGGTCCAGCGCCTTGTTGATCAGCTGCCAGCGCGGGATGTCGTCCCAGTCGACAAGGGTGATGGCGGTGCCCGACGCGCCCGCGCGGCCGGTGCGGCCGATGCGGTGCAGATACGTCTTCTCGTCCTCGGGCGACTGGTAGTTGATCACATGCGTGACGCCCTCGACGTCGATTCCGCGCGCGGCGACGTCGGTGGCCACCAGCACATCGACCTTGCCGTTGCGGAAGGCGCGCAGCGCCTGCTCGCGCGCTCCCTGGCCGAGGTCGCCGTGCACCGCGCCGGAGGCGAAGCCACGGCGGGCGAGCTGGTCGGCGATGTCGGCGGCGGTCCGCTTCGTACGGCAGAAGACCATCACGAGGCCGCGGCCCTCGGCCTGCAGCACCCGCGCCACGACCTCCGGCTTGTCCAGGGAGTGGGCCCGGAAGACATGCTGGGTGATGTTCGCGACGGTCGCGCCCTCGTCGTCCGGCGCGGTGGCGCGGATGTGGGTGGGCTGTGACATATAGCGCCGGGCCAGCGAGATGACCTGGCCCGGCATGGTCGCCGAGAAGAGCATCGTCTGGCGCTTGGCGGGCAGCAGCTGGATGATCTTCTCGACGTCGGGCAGGAAGCCCAGGTCGAGCATTTCATCGGCCTCGTCGAGGACGAGGCTCTTGACGGCGGAGAGCCGCAGCTTCTTCTGGCCCGCCAGGTCGAGCAGCCGGCCGGGGGTGCCGACGACCACGTCGACGCCCTTCTTCAGGGCCTCGACCTGCGGTTCGTAGGCCCGGCCGCCGTAGATCGCCAGGACGCGCACGGCGCGGACCTTGCCGGCGGTGAGCAGGTCGTTGGTGACCTGCTGGCACAGCTCGCGGGTGGGGACGACCACGAGCGCCTGCGGGGCGTCGGTCAGCAGCTCGGGCTTGGCCCGGCCCGCCTCGACGTCCGCGGGGACGGTGACGCGCTCCAGCAGCGGGAGGCCGAAGCCCAGCGTCTTGCCGGTGCCGGTCTTGGCCTGGCCGATGACGTCGGAGCCCGAGAGGGCCACGGGGAGCGTCATCTCTTGGATGGGGAACGGGGACGTGATGCCGACGGCTTCAAGGGCCTCGGCCGTCTCGGGGAGGATCCCGAGGTCTCGGAAAGTGGTCAGGATGCTTGCCTCTTCTGTGAGACGCGGCGTGAGGCGGCGAAGGGGGTCGCACGGCGCCCCGAGTACAACCAGCCTTGGGGTGGCCGGTCCGGCGCGGGACCACTGCCCTCGCTCGAGCGCTCATACCGCGAGCGGAGCCCTCCTGCCGTGCGCACGATTACATGCGCGCCGCGCGGAAGGCGGTCGGTTTGGAGCCGATCGGGCCACCGACCGGGCATCCGTATGCGTGGAACGACCCGCCGATACTCGACGGGTGCCTCTAGCACTGTACCCCGAGACCGCGCATCTGTGACCGGGATGCCGGATGCGCCCCGTTGCCGGTCCCGGCTGACCAGGGCCTTCCAGGGGGCGCTGAGCGGGCTATTGTGCGCAGCATGGAGACGTCTGACACACCGGAGAACGCCCCCGCCGACGGGGAGCGCACCGAGGGACACGCCGACGGGGAGCGCACCGGGATCGCCGCCCAGGACTGGGCGCAGGCGGCCGAGCACCCGCAGTA
Source organism: Streptomyces sp. NPDC000941 (assembly GCF_053599555.1). NCBI lineage: Bacteria > Bacillati > Actinomycetota > Actinomycetes > Kitasatosporales > Streptomycetaceae > Streptomyces > Streptomyces sp. NPDC000941. The sequence continues at coordinate 5,885 of NZ_JBSFMM010000344.1, read as the reverse complement.
CCGCGCGGCCGTGGTGGATCTGCTCGGCGCCCTCGCCTACGGCGAGCTGGCCGCCTTCGAGCGCCTGGCCGAGGACGCCAAGCTGGCGCCCACGCTGGAGGACAAGGCGGAGCTGGCGAAGATGGCGTCCGCCGAGTTCCACCACTTCCAGCAGCTCAGAGACCGGCTGGCGGAGGTGGGCGAGCAGCCGACGGCGGCCATGGAGCCGTTCGCGGCGGCGCTGGACGGGTTCCACCGCCAGACGGCGCCGTCGGACTGGCTGGAGGGCCTGGTCAAGGCGTACGTCGGCGACTCGATCGCCAGCGACTTCTACCGCGAGGTGGCGGCTCGGCTGGACTCGGACACCCGCGGGCTGGTGCTGGGCGTGCTCGACGACACCGGCCACGCCTCGTTCGCGGTGGAGAAGGTACGGGCGGCCATCGAGGCGGACCCGCGGCTCGGCGGGCGGCTGGCGCTGTGGGCGCGGCGGCTGATGGGCGAGGCGCTGTCGCAGGCGCAGCGCGTGGTCGCGGAGCGGGACGCGCTGTCCACCATGCTGGTGGGCGGGGTCGCGGACGGCTTCGACCTGGCAGAGGTCGGCCGGATGTTCTCCCGGATCACCGAGGCGCACACCAAGCGGATGGCGGCGCTGGGCCTGGCGTCCTGAGCCTGGTGCTCTCCTGAGTCCGGTGCTCTGAGCTGTAGCGCGCGGCCCGCGCCCCTGAAGGGGTGCGGGCCGCAGTGCGTATGGGGGGGGTGGCTCTCAGGCCGTGGCGGAGCGGCGGAGCCTGCGGGCCGGGCGGACCAGCAGCGACAGCAGCGCCACCGAGAAGCCGAGCGCGGCGATCAGCACCGTCGGCGTATGTCCCGCGCCCAGCACGGCGTGGGCGAGCAGGGAGCCGAGAAGCGCGGCACCGGGGCCGGTGGACAGCAGCAGCCGTCGGGAATGGAACCTTCGAGGCTGCCAGCGGCCCGCCCCGTATGCGATGGCGAGACCGATCAGTACGGAGCCGAGCGCTTCCAAGATCATGGTGCGTCCTCCCGTGCGTGGATCGGCACCGAGGCCTCGTGGTACGGCGGTGCCGAGCCCCGGTCGCAGCCGTCCTACCCCCGGCCGGCGGCGGGCAACCCTGCCCGGCCGACCGAACCTGAAGACGGCCTTCCGCACGGGCGCGAAAAGGGGCGGGGCCCGGTGAGAGTTCTCACCGGGCCCCGCCGCGTTCCGTTGGCGCGGACGCTGCTCAGAGCGCGCTGAAGCCGACCTTGCGGGCGGCCGGCTCGCCGATCTCGACGTATGCGAGCCGGTCGGACGGGACCAGGACCTTGCGGCCGTGGTCGTCCACCAGGGTCAGCAGCTGCGCCTTGCCGGCGAGCGCGTCGGCCACGGCGCGCTCGACTTCCTCGGCAGACTGTCCGCTCTCCAAAACGATCTCGCGGGGCGCGTGCTGCACGCCGATCTTGACCTCCACGGCTTTGTCCCTCCGACGGTCAGTTGGGGTGCGCGGCCAGCCGCGCCGTACGCAGCACACATTAGCCCGGTGCGGAGACCGGACGGGCCGTACGGGCGCACGCCCGCAGCGAACACGCGGCCGCCGGGGGCGCGGCGGACACCCGCACACCGCCCCGGCCGCCGCGCGCGGCTCTCAGTTGCCGCCGTCGGTGCCGTGCAGCGGGAAGCCCGCGATGCCCCGCCAGGCGAGCGAGGTGAGCAGCTGCACGGCCGTATCGCGCGGCACCTGACTCTCGCTGGAGAGCCAGTAGCGCGCGACGACCTGCGAGACCCCGCCGAGGCCGACCGCCAGCAGCATCGACTCGTCCTTCGGTAGGCCGGTGTCCTCGGCGATCACTTCGCTGATGGCCTCGGCGCACTGCATCGAGACCCGGTCCACGCGCTCGCGCACGGCCGGCTCGTTGGTCAGGTCCGATTCGAACACCAGCCGGAAGGCGCCGCCCTCGTTCTCGACGTACGCGAAGTAGGCGTCCATGGTGGCGGCGACGCGCTGCTTGTTCTCGGTCGTCGACGCCAGCGCGGTGCGCACCGACTGCAGCAGCGCCTCGCAGTGCTGGTCCAGCAGGGCCAGATAGAGGTCGAGCTTGCCGGGGAAGTGCTGGTAGAGCACCGGCTTGCTGACCCCGGCGCGCTCGGCGATATCGTCCATGGCCGCCGCGTGATAGCCCTGCGCCACGAAGACCTCCTGGGCCGCCCCCAGGAGCTGATTCCGTCGGGCTCGGCGCGGCAGGCGCGTGCCCCGCGGGCGCGCCTCGGTCTGCTCGATGGCTGTCACGCCGCCTCCCAATGAGTGTTCTGTACACGGTGTGCACCGCGCCCGCCATCGTACTTTTGGGTAACAGGGCGGCGCGCGGTCCGTACGGAGAATTTCACGGACCGGACTCCATAAAAAGCTGACAAATGGCGCAGTTCACAAGTAGTCGTCCTCGTCCACCTCGACGATCCGGGCCTGCTCCATGCGGTCCGCCTCGTTCGCCTCCGACAATGCGTCCGCGTTCACGGGCTCGTCCCGGTTCGGCAGGAGGTCGTGGTGCTGCTCCGCGGCGTCCACTTCCGGTGCTTCGACGTCCTCCACGGCGAATTCGGCGGCGTCGTTTTCCTCGAAGGTCTCGGGGTCGCTGGGGTCGACGGACATTTCTCCCCTTCCTCAGGCGTTCCTCAGACGCCCGGGTCCGGGCGTTTCTCCCGCCCGCCCCGGCCCGGAGTGAATCGTCCCTGTGTATCTACGAGCCTAAGAGGTGTTCCGTGATTCGCCGACCCGGCGAACTGGTACGGCCGGCGGTGGCCGAGAAGACGGCCTGCGTGAGTCAACCGCGTGAGGTGCTGACCACCGGCTCGCCGGTACAACGCTTGCGGCAGCCCACTGAACGGCGGGCCTCTGCTCACCGAATTCCGGACAGGCCCCGAGCAACCCCGGATGAGGAGAGCTCACTTTCGGACGCTCTCGACGCTACGCGGCCCTGTGAGGGCGAACACAGGGCCGCGGGCGTGATCGTCTCGTAACATTGCCGCATGTCTTCGACCGAGCAGCCGGTTCCCCGCATCGTCTCCGCGGTCCCGCCCGCCCGGCCCGTTCGCGTCGGAGCGGGGGAGCGGCTGCGTACGGTGCGCCTCTCCGGTCTCACCCTCACCGTACGGTGCCGCCCGCCGGTCCGGGACGGTCTGCCGCCCGCGCTCTATGTGCACGGGCTCGGCGGCTCCTCGCAGAACTGGTCCCTCCTGATGGAGCCGCTTGCCGAGCGAGTGGACGGAGAGGCCCTTGACCTGCCCGGCTTCGGTGACTCCCCGCCGCCGGACGACGGCGACTACTCGATACCGGGCCACGCCCGTGCGGTGATCCGCTATCTCGACGCGAGCGGGCGCGGGCCCGTGCACCTGGTCGGCAATTCGCTGGGCGGCGCGGTCTCCACCCGCGTCGCCGCGCTGCGGCCGGACCTGGTGCGCACCCTCACTCTCGTCTCGCCCGCGCTGCCCGAGCTGCCCCCGCAGATCACGGCGGTCCCCACCGGCATGCTCGCGATCCCCGGCGTCACCCGGCTGTTCACCCGGCTGACCCGGGACTGGGACGCGGAGCGGCGCACCCGCGAGGCGATGGCGCTCACCTATGGCAACCCGTCGCAGGTCAGCCCGGAGAACTTCGCGCTGGCGGTGCGGGAGTTCGAGCGGAAGCTCGCCCTCCCGTACTTCTGGGACGCGCTGACCCGCTCGGCGCGCGGCCTCGTCGATTCGTACACGCTCGGCGGCCAGCACTCGATGTGGCGGCAGGCCGAGCGGGTGCTGGCGCCGACGCTGCTGGTGTACGGGATGCGTGACCAGCTGGTGTCCTACCGGATGGCGCAGCGGGCCGGCGCGGCCTTCCGCGACTCGCGGCTGTTGACGCTGGTGGACGCGGGGCACGTGGCGATGATGGAGTATCCCGAGGCAGTGGCGCAGGGGATGCGTGAACTGCTCGATGACGTGACAGGCCGAGAAGGCAGAGCAGGCCGGGAGGGCCGGGAGGACGGCGGCCGCCGGGGTGACCCGGGGATGCGGACCGCCCCGGTACCCGGCACGGACGGGAGCGGTGCGGCGCGTGGGTAAACACAGCGCACGTGGCAGCCAGAGCCAGGAGGACCGCGACCGCCGGTCCGGGCAGGCGGGCCCAGGCTCCGCCCCCGCCCCCGGCGGCGGCCGTGGCCCCGGTGCCGGTCCCGGCTTTGTGGAGTACACGCCCTCCGGTCCGGCCGGGCCGGCTGGTCCGGCAGGAGGCCCGGGCACCGGCCGCAGACGGCGGATGGTGCCGGGGCCGGGGCCGGGGCCTGGGGCTGGTCCTGAGCCTGGTGTGGATCCTGGTGTGACTCCGCCGCAGGGTGTGCCGCGGATGCGTCCGCAGGGGCCTGGTGTGCCGCGGGCCAGGGGCGGGCACCCGGAGCACCGTGAGCCGGGCGGCGGTTGGGGCGCCGTGGGCGGTCCGGGCGGGCCGGGCGGTCGTATGGTCCCGGGCGGGCCCGGGGGGCCTGGTGGTCCGGCCGGTCCCGGCGGTTTCGGTGGACCGGGACGGCCTGGCGGCCAGCCGCGTCCCGGTGGTCAGGCCGGTCCTGGCGGTTCGGTGCGGCGCGGCGGTTTGAGCGGTGTGCCCGGCGGCCCTGGTGGTCCCGGTGGTCCGGGCGGTATGCCCGGCGGGGCGCGGGCGTCTTTTGGGGCGCGGACCGCGAGCCCTGCGCCGGGCGCGACGGTGGGCGGCCTGATGCCAGGCCCGCGCAAGGAGTACGTCGACGCGTTCGACACCTCCGAAGCCCTCGACTGCGACGGCGAGGACGTCTTCGCCGCGGGCGCCCCGGGAGCGCCGCGCCGTACCGGGGCGGACGGCGCCGATGGCATGGACGCCGACGCCGACGACGGTGAGGACGAGCCTCAAGAGGCGGCCGGCGCGGCCAAGGGCGGCAAGGGGCGGACGTTCACCGGTGTCGCCGCCGCGGCCGTGACCACCGTGCTGGCGGTCGTGGTCGCCGGGCAGGTGGCCAACGGGCCGCAGGGCAGCGGCAACAGCGCGCGTGCCCAGGGCGGCGCGGAGCGCACCGAAGCCGCGGGCGACGACGACGGGAACGGCGAGCGGGCGGCGCGGTCCGCCCCCACCACCCCGGCCCCGAAGGCCACTTCGTACGCCGCGCTGATGACGCAGAAGTTCCCGCTGGACCCGAAGCTGAGCGGATCCGGGGCGTTCACGACGGTCCCCGGGCAGGACAAGGGGACCGGCCGGGGCCGGGTGTGGCGCTATCGCGTGGACGTGGAGAAGGGCCTGCCGCTGGACGGCGAGCTGTTCGCGCGGGCCGTGCACAAGACGCTGAACGACGAACGCAGTTGGGGCCACGGCGGGACCAGCTCCTTCGACCGGGTCTCCTCCGGCCGGGCCGACTTCGTGATCACGCTGGCGAGCCCCGGCACCACCGCGAAGTGGTGTCTGAAATCCGGTCTGGACACCACCCAGGACAACGTCTCCTGCGACTCCGCCTCCACCGAGCGCGTCATGATCAACGCCTATCGGTGGGCGCAGGGCGCGAGGACCTTCGGCGACGACAAGATGCATGCGTACCGGCAGATGCTCATCAACCACGAGGTGGGCCACCGGCTCGGGCACAACCACGAGATCTGCTCCCGGCAGGGCGCGCTGGCGCCGGTGATGATGCAGCAGACCAAGTTCCTGACGACCGACGGGGCGACCTGTCGGCCGAACGCCTGGCCGTACCCCAGGTGACGGACGGCCGCGGGTAGCCGGCGGCCGTATCCGCGTACGGAGCCCCACAACGCCTGACGGCCGGGAAGGTCACGGGCGTTCACCCCTTCCGGTGGTGGGGCGGCCCAACCCGCCTCGCCCCCCACCCCCTCCCCCCCAACCTCGTCCCCCAGGCGCTCGCGG
>NZ_JBSFMM010000343.1:0-8251 GCF_053599555.1 Streptomyces sp. NPDC000941 | reverse complement strand
CCAGGACGTGCAGGCAGTTCACACAGCAGAAGGTCCAGAAGTCCAGGATCACGATGCTGCCTCGGAAGTCCGCGAGGGACAGTTCCTTGCCGCCGCCCGGCGGTGCCCCCGGCCCGCGCCCCGGCGCCCGTCCGGGTGGCCCGGGACAGGGTCGTGACCAGGGTCAGGGCGGCCGTCCCGGCGGCGCTCCGCGCCCCGGCGGCGAGCGCGCCCCGCGTCCGGGCGGTGCCCGTCCGGCCGGTCCGCGTCCGGGCAACAACCCCTTCACCTCCGGCGGCTCCACCGGTATGGCGCGCCCGCAGGCGCCCCGTCCCGGCGGCGCCCCGCGCCCCGGCGGCCAGGGCGGCGCCGGTCCGCGTCCGCAGGGCGGCCAGGGTGGCGGTCCGCGTCCCGGTGGCGGCCCCGGTGGCGGTCACGGCGGTGGGGCCCGTCCCACCCCGGGCGGGATGCCGCGTCCGCAGGGCGCGCAGGGCGGTGGCCCGCGTCCCGGCGGCGGCCCGCGCCCGAACCCGGGCATGATGCCGCAGCGTCCCGCCGCGGGCCCGCGTCCGGGCCCCGGTGGCGGCGGCGGTCGCGGTCCCGGCGGCGCAGGTCGTCCCGGTGGCGGCGGCGGTCGTCCGGGTGGCGGCGGTGGCTTCGCCGGTCGTCCCGGTGGCGGCGGTGGCGGCGGTGCCCGTCCCGGTTTCGCCGGCCGTCCGGGTGGTCCCGGTGGCGGCGGTGGCGGTGGCGGCTTCGGTGGCGGCGGTGGCCGTCCCGGCTTCGGCGGCCGTCCGGGTGGTCCCGGTGGCCGTGGTGGCACACAGGGCGCCTTCGGCCGTCCCGGTGGTCCGGCGCGTCGTGGCCGTAAGTCGAAGCGGCAGCGTCGCCAGGAGTACGAGGCCATGCAGGCCCCGTCCATCGGCGGCGTGATGCTGCCGCGCGGCAACGGCCAGACGGTCCGGCTGTCGCGGGGTGCCTCGCTCACCGATTTCGCGGAGAAGATCAACGCCAACCCGGCGTCCCTGGTCCAGGTGATGTTCAACCTGGGCGAGATGGTCACCGCGACGCAGTCCGTTGCCGATGAGACGCTGCAGCTCCTCGCCGACGAGATGAACTACAACATCGAGATCGTCAGCCCGGAGGAGGAGGACCGCGAGCTTCTCGAGTCCTTCGACATCGAGTTCGGCGAGAACGAGGGCGGCGAGGAAGCGCTCGTCTCCCGTCCGCCGGTCGTGACCGTCATGGGTCACGTCGACCACGGTAAGACCCGACTGCTGGACGCGATCCGCAAGACGAACGTCATCGCGGGCGAGGCCGGCGGTATCACCCAGCACATCGGTGCGTACCAGGTCACCACCGAGGTCAACGGCGACGACCGGAAGATCACCTTCATTGACACCCCGGGTCACGAGGCGTTCACCGCCATGCGTGCCCGCGGTGCCAAGTCGACCGACATCGCGATCCTCGTGGTGGCGGCCAACGACGGTGTGATGCCCCAGACGGTCGAGGCGCTGAACCACGCCAAGGCGGCCGATGTGCCGATCGTGGTCGCGGTCAACAAGATCGACGTCGAGGGCGCGGACCCGACCAAGGTGCGCGGTCAGCTGACCGAGTACGGCCTGGTGGCCGAGGAGTACGGCGGCGACACCATGTTCGTCGACATCTCCGCCAAGCAGGGTCTGCACATCGACAGCCTCCTGGAGGCCGTCGTCCTCACCGCCGACGCCTCGCTCGACCTGCGGGCCAACCCCGTCCAGGACGCGCAGGGCATCGCGATCGAGGCGCACCTCGACCGCGGCCGCGGCGCCGTGGCCACCGTGCTGGTCCAGCGCGGCACCCTGCGGGTCGGTGACACGATGGTCGCCGGCGACGCGTACGGCCGCGTCCGGGCGATGCTCGACGACAACGGCAACGCCCTGGACGAGGCGGGCCCCTCGACCCCGGTCCTGGTGCTCGGTCTCACCAACGTCCCCGGCGCGGGCGACAACTTCCTCGTCGTCGACGAGGACCGCACCGCCCGCCAGATCGCCGAGAAGCGCGCCGCGCGTGAGCGCAACGCGGCCTTCGCCAAGCGGACCCGCCGGGTGTCGCTCGAGGACCTGGACAAGGTGCTCAAGGCCGGCGAGGTGCAGCAGCTCAACCTCATCATCAAGGGCGACGCGTCCGGTTCGGTCGAGGCCCTGGAGTCCTCGCTGCTCCAGCTCGACGTCGGCGACGAGGTGGACCTGCGCGTGCTGCACCGCGGTGTGGGTGCGGTCACCGAGACCGACATCGACCTGGCGACGGGCTCCGACGCCATCGTCATCGGCTTCAACGTGCGCGCCGAGGGGCGTGCCACGCAGATGGCCGAGCGCGAGGGCGTGGACGTCCGCTACTACTCGATCATCTACCAGGTGATCGAGGAGATCGAGGCGGCCCTGAAGGGCATGCTGAAGCCGGAGTACGAAGAGGTCGAGCTCGGTACGGCGGAGATCCGCGAGGTCTTCCGCTCGTCCAAGCTGGGCAACATCGCGGGTGTTCTCATCCGCTCCGGCGAGGTCAAGCGGAACACCAAGGCGCGCCTCATCCGCGACGGCAAGGTCATCGCGGAGAACCTCAACATCGAGGGTCTGCGCCGCTTCAAGGACGACGTCACCGAGATTCGCGAAGGCTTCGAGGGCGGTATCAACCTCGGCAGCTACAACGACATCAAGATCGACGACGTCATCGCCACCTACGAGATGCGCGAGAAGCCGCGCGGCTGACGCGCTGCTGCTCATCCGGGGCCGGTCGGCGGAGTATTTCCGTCGATCGGCCCCGGCCATTGCGTGTACGGTTTCGAAGAGCCTGCACACCTAAGGCCCCACGGGTGGCTTGACCCGGACTGCATGTATGTAGGGACGCTGTCCTTCGACCTGCTCCTCGGCGACGTTCGGTCGCTCAAGGAGAAACGCTCCGTCGTCCGCCCGATCGTCGCCGAACTGCACCGCCGCTACGCGGTGAGCGTGGCGGAGGTCGGAGACCAGGACCTCTACCGCAGGGTCGAGATCGGCCTCGCGGTGGTCTCGGGGGACGCGAGCCATCTGACGGACGTACTCGACCGCTGCGAGCGCTGGGTCGCCGCACGGCCCGAGGTGGAACTGCTGTCGGTGCGGCGCCGGTTCCACGGCAGCCACGATGAATAGCCGTGTGACTGCATGAATGCTGAGCGTCCCCGACCATCGATTGTCGAACCGAAGAAGAGAGAAGAAGACGCATGACCGACACCGCGCGGGCACGCAAGCTGGCTGACCGCATCCGGGTCGTGGTCGCGGAGACCCTGCAGCGGCGGATCAAGGACCCGCGGCTCGGCTACGTCACGATCACGGACACCCGGGTCACCGGTGACCTGCGGGAGGCGACCGTCTTCTACACGGTCTTCGGTGACGACGAGGAGCGGGCGGCCTCCGCGGCGGCTCTGGAGAGCGCCAAGGGCGTGCTGCGGTCCGAGGTCGGCCGGCAGACCGGAGTGCGCTTCACCCCGTCCCTGACGTTCGTCCCGGACGCGCTGCCGGACAACGCCCGAACGATCGACGACCTGCTCGCCAAGGCCAAGGCGGCGGACGCTCAGGTGCGCGAGGCGTCCTCGGGCGCCACGTACGCCGGTGACGCCGACCCGTACCGGAAGCCCGGAGAGGAACCCGAGGAGGCCGCGGAGGCCGCGGGGGCTGTGGAGGCCGCCGAGGGTCCGGGCGCCGCCGACGGCGCCCGCGACGGCGCCCGCACCGATGGCAAGGGCTCCTCGGACGCATGACGCGCAAGGGACGGGCCGGCTCCACGGCCCCGGACGGCCTGGTGATCGTCGACAAGCCGGCCGGATTCACCTCACACGACGTCGTGGCCAAGATGCGCCGCTTCGCCGGGACCCGGCGGGTCGGCCACGCCGGGACGCTGGACCCCATGGCCACGGGCGTGCTCGTGATCGGCGTGGAGAAGGCCACCCGGCTGCTCGGGCATCTGGCGCTGACCGAGAAGGAGTACGGGGCGACGATCCGGCTCGGCCAGACGACCGTCACGGACGACGCGGAGGGGGAGATCACCTCCTCCGCCGGCGTCGCCGGGACGGCCCTGACCGCCGTCGAGGCCGTTGAGGCCGTTGAGGCCGTCAAGGCCAGGATTGCCGCGCTGACCGGGGACATCATGCAGGTACCCGCCAAGGTCAGCGCGATCAAGATCGACGGCAAGCGCTCCTACGCACGGGCGCGGGAGGGCGAGGACTTCGAGATCCCGGCACGGCCGGTGACCGTGTCGTCCTTCATCCTCCACGCGCACCGCGAGGCCAAGGCGGAGGACGGCACCCCCGTCCTCGACCTGGACGTCACCGTGGTGTGCTCCTCGGGCACCTACATCCGGGCGCTGGCCCGCGACCTGGGCGCCGGTCTTGGCGTCGGCGGCCATCTGACCGCGCTGCGGCGCACCAGGGTCGGTCCGTACGGGCTGGCCGCCGCCAGGACGCTGCCGCAGCTGGAGGAGTCCCTTCAGATCATGCCCATCGCCGAGGCCGCGGCCGCCGCCTTCCCGCGCTGGGACGTCGACGAGGACCGGGCCCGGCTGCTGGGCAACGGCGTACGGATCGGCATGCCGGCGCGGGAGGAGACCGGGCCGGTGGCGGTCTTCGGTCCGGAGGGGCGCTTTCTGGCCCTGGTGGAGGAGCACGAGGGCAAGGCGAAGAGCCTGGCCGTGTTCGCCTGAGGCCGCCTGCCTCAGGGGTGCTGCCCGAGGCGTGGCCCCCTTGGGCCGCTCCGCACCGCGGGGCGGCCTTCGCCGTTCCGCGGTGCGTCGCGCCCCCCTTTACCCCCCTAGGGTCTCTGTCCACCCCAACGCCCGAATTCACCCCATCGAGCAGGCGCTCAGGAGGGTTGGCGGGAGTGGAAGGGGGCGCGTTCCGGAGTGTGGGCACCGCTGTCACCTGCACGGACGCCGGTCCGGGCGGCTCGTGGTGCCGACCGATGCGAAGCGCACGCCGACGACATGGCAGTCTTAGACCTGCGAAGTGGACAGACATGAGTTCGGGCGAGGAGCGGGCACAGTGCAGCGCTGGCGTGGCTTGGAGGACATCCCCGAGGACTGGGGACGCAGCGTCGTCACCATCGGCTCCTATGACGGGGTGCACCGGGGACACCAGGTGATCATCAGCCGTACGGTGGCGCGCGCTCGTGAGCTGGGCGTACCGGCGGTCGTGGTGACCTTCGACCCGCACCCCAGCGAGGTCGTGCGGCCGGGCAGCCACCCGCCGCTGCTCGCCCCGCACCACCGGCGGGCCGAGCTGATGGCCGGTCTTGGCGTGGACGCGGTGCTGATCCTGCCGTTCACGGCGGAGTTCTCCCGGCTGTCGCCCGGCGACTTCGTGGTGAAGGTGCTGGTCGACAAGTTGCACGCGCGGGCCGTGGTGGAGGGCCCGAACTTCCGCTTCGGCCACAAGGCCGCCGGGAACGTCGCGTTTCTGCAGGAGCTCGGCACGACGTACGACTACGAGGTCGAGCTCGTCGACCTGTACCAGCGCGGGGCGGCGGGCGGCGGCGAGCCGTTCTCCTCCACCCTGGTGCGCCGACTGGTTGCCGAGGGAGACGTCGCGGGCGCCGTGGAGGTCCTGGGGCGGCCACACCGCGTCGAGGGCGTGGTGGTGCGCGGCGCCCAGCGCGGGCGCGAGCTCGGCTTTCCGACGGCCAACCTGGAGACGCTGCCGCACACCGCGATCCCGGCCGACGGGGTGTACGCGGGCTGGCTGACCGCCCAGGGCGAGGCCATGCCGGCGGCGATCTCGGTCGGCACGAACCCGCAGTTCGACGGTACGGAGCGCACGGTCGAGGCGTACGCGATCGACCGCGTGGGCCTGGACCTGTACGGCCTGCACGTCGAGGTGGACTTCCTCGCCTATCTGCGCGGCCAGGAGACGTTCTCGTCCATCGAGGCCCTGCTCGAGCGCATGGCGGTCGACGTGAAGCGGGCCCGTGAGCTGGTCGAGGCCGCCGACTCTCCCGAGGCCGCCTTCCGGGTCGGCGACAGCTGCTGACGCTGCCTGCGCGGCGGCGGCCCAGGCGGCGACCGGACGACGAAGACGAAGACGCCGGGCGGGCTGGATCCATCCAGCCCGCCCGGCGTCTTCGTACCTGCCTCGCCGGCGCCGCGCTCAGCCCTGGGGCCCGCCCGGCTGCTGCTGCCAGCCCTGCCACGGCTGCCCGGGCTGGCCGGGCTGTCCCGGCTGCTGGGCCTGCTGTCCCGGCTGCGCCGCGCCCGGATAGGGCTGCTGAGGCTGCTGCTGCCAGCCCTGCTGCGGTGCACCCGGGTAACCGGGCTGGGCGGGCTGACCGGGCTGCGGATACCCGGGCTGTGGCTGACCGGGCTGACCGGGCTGACCGGGCTGCGGGTACCCCGGCTGTCCCGGGTACTGGGGCTGGTGCTGCTGCGGGTACGGCTGCTGAGGCTGCTGCCCGTACGCGTCGCCGTGCTGCTGCCCCGGCAGCGGCGGAGCCATCTGCGGCGGCTGCTGGCTGCCGTCCGCCGTCCACAGCCCCTGTGCCTGCTGCGCGCGGGCGAAGTCCTCGGCGACCATGGCGGAGAGGTTGAAGTACGCCTCCCGGGTCTTGGGCCGCATCATGTCCAGGTCCACCTCCGCGCCCGCCGCCAGATGCTCGTCGAACGGCACGACGATCACGCCCCGGCACCGGGTCTCGAAGTGCGACACGATGTCCTCGACCTTGATCGTCTTGCCGGTCTCCCGGACCCCGGAGATGACCGTGAGGCTGCGCGAGACCAGATCGGCGTAGCCGTGGGCGGAGAGCCAGTCGAGGGTGGTGCTGGCGCTGCTGGCGCCGTCCACGGAGGGGGTGGAGATGATGATCAGCTGGTCGGCGAGGTCGAGGACCCCGCGCATGGCGCTGTAGAGCAGGCCGGTGCCCGAGTCGGTGAGGATGATCGGGTACTGCTTGCCCAGCACGTCGATGACGCGGCGGTAGTCCTCGTCGTTGAAGGTCGTCGAGACCGCCGGGTCCACGTCGTTGGCCAGGATCTCCAGACCGGAGGCCGCCTGCGAGGTGAACCGCCGGATGTCCATGTAGCTGTTGAGATACGGGATCGCGGTCACCAGGTCGCGGATCGTCGCCCCCGTCTCGCGGCGCACCCTGCGGCCGAGCGTGCCCGCGTCCGGGTTGGCGTCGATCGCGATGACCTTGTCCTGCCGCTCGCTGGCGAGGGTGGAGCCCAGGGCGGTGGTCGTGGTGGTCTTGCCCACGCCGCCCTTGAGGCTGATCACCGCGATGCGGTAGCAGGACAGGACGGGCGTACGGATCAGCTCGAGCTTGCGCTGCCGCTCGGCCTCCTCCTTCTTGCCACCGATCTTGAACCGCGAGGGCCCGCTGTTGTTGTTCTTCTTGGGCTTCTGCTTGCCGCGGAGCAGCCGGTCCGAGGACAGCTCGACCGCGGCGGTGTAGCCGAGCGGGGCCCCCGCGCCGCCCGCCGGGCGCTGCCGCTGCTCAGGGTTGATGACGGGCCAGCCGCCGGTGCGCGGGTCGAGGGGGGAGTCGTTGTTGTCACTGCTTGGCGTGTTCGCGGCCTCGCCGGGACGCGGGTAGCCGTAGCCGTCCTGCGGGTTCTGCTGCGGGTAGCCGTAAACGGCCTGGGGGCCGGGCGCGGCGGGGCCGGGCTGCCCGGTCTGCGCGGCGGCGGGGGTGCCACCGGTGGGGGGCGCGTCGGCGGGGCGCGGGAAGCCGTAGCCGCCCGGCTGGCCCTGCGGGCCGGGTGCGCTGGGTCCCTGTGCGCCCGGGCCCTGGCCCTGCGGCTGTTGCGGGTTTCCGGGTCCGGCGGCCGGGCCGGGGAAGCCGTAGCCGCCCTGCTGCGGGCCTGCCGGGGGCTGGCCGACGGCCGGGGGCGTGGGCTGTGCGGGATTCGGGACGGGGGCTCCGGGCTGCGGGTATCCGTAACCACGGTTGTCGGGACCGGGCTGCGCCGGACCGCCCGGCGGCACGGCGCCGTGCGGACCAGGCGCGTTCATGGCCTGGGGCGGTACGGCCTGCCCGGCGATCGGGGTGCCGGGGACAGGGGTGCCGGGGATCGGGGTGCCGTCGACCGGAGTGCTGTCAACGGGGCGCGGGAAGCCGTAGCCACCCTGCGGGCCCTGCGGGCCGGGTGCGGCCGGTCCCTGCGCGCCCGGGCCTTGCGGCTGTTGCTGTGGGTTTCCGGGTCCGGCGGCCGGGCCGGGGAAGCCGTAGCCGCCCTGCTGCGGGCCCGCCGGGGCCTGGCCGGGGGCCGCCGGGGA
>NZ_JBSFMM010000342.1:0-8359 GCF_053599555.1 Streptomyces sp. NPDC000941 | reverse complement strand
GACGACGGGCCCGGCCCGGCGCCCGGCGCCGCGGGCGCGAACGCCGCGCCCACGCCGACCGCGCGAACAACCCGCAGCCGCAAGCCCGTGCCCCGCGCCGCGAACGACGCGCCCGCAGCGCGAACAACCCGCGAGCGCGAGCGCAGCCCCCGCCCACCCCGCCACCCACTCCGCCGCTCACTCCTCGCGCCCTACCGTCGGCTGTTCGCCGCGCCCGGGGCGCTCGCGTTCACGTTCGCGGCGCTCGCGGGGCGGGTGGCGGGGGCGATGCTGGGGGTCAGCATGGTGGTCATGATCGCCACCGTGCGCGATTCGTACGCCCTGGCGGGTGCGGTCTCGGCCACCGGCCTCGCGGTGACGGCCGTGACCGGGCCGCTGCTGGGCCGGCTCGTGGACCGCCACGGGCAGGCGCGGGTCGCGGTTCCGGCGGTCGCCGTGTTCGCGCTGGGGGCCACGGCGACGCTGCTGTGCGTCCACTACGGGGCGCCCGCGTGGGCGCTGTTCGTCTGCGCGGCAGGCTCCTCGGGCGTGCCCAGCCTCGGCTCGATGACACGTGCCCGCTGGGCGTCCGTCCACCACGACGACGCGGCCGCCCGGCACACCGCCAACTCCTTCGAGCAGGTCGTCGACGAGGTCTGCTTCATGGCCGGTCCGGCGCTCGCGATGGTGCTGTGCACGGCGGTGTTCCCGGAGGCGGGGCTGGCGACGGCGGCGGTGCTGCTGGTCGTCGGCACCCTGCTCTTCGCGGCCCAGCACCGCACCGAGCCACCGCCTCAGCGCACGCACTCCGCCTCCGCCTCCGCTTCCACCCATGAACCGTTGGTGCGCTCGCCAGGGCTGCGGGTCGTCGTCATCACCTTCCTGGCGACCGGCGCGGTCTTCGGCTCGATGGAGGTCGCGACGGTCGCGGCCGTGGAGTCGTACGGCCACACCTCGGCGAGCAGCGCGGTCCTCGCACTGCAGGCGGCCGGTTCCTGCGCGGCGGGCCTGGTCTTCGGCGCGCTGCCGGTGCGCGGCTCGGCGGTGACCCGCTTCCTGACCGGGGTGGCGGCCATGGCCGTGGCCATCCTCCCCCTGCTGACGGCGACCGGACTGGCGACGCTGGCACCGCTGCTGTTCGTCGCGGGCATGGCGACCGCCCCGACGATGATCAGCGGTATGACCCTCGTCCACCGGCTGACCCCGCCCGCCCGCCTCAACGAGGGCATGACCACCGCGTACACCGGCCTCCTCATCGGCATCTCGGCGGGCGCGGCGGCGGCCGGCTGGACGGTCGACCACCTGGGCGCGGGGGCGGGCTACACGGCCCCTGCCACGGCCGCGGCGCTGGCCCTGCTGGCGGCGGCGGGGGGTGCGGGGCGGCTGCGGCGGTCCCTGGGGGCGAGCTGATGACTCGCGCGTGTGTTCGCGTTGCATACGGGCCCCCGACCCCAGGTACGGTTCCTACGGACACCGCTGAGCCCGGGAGGACGCTCATGAGCACACAGCCTGAACACCTGCACGGTCCCCTCCTCCCTCAGCCGGCGATGGCGAGAGACGCCTTGCGAGAAGCGGTCAAACGCCTTGACCTCACCCGCATCGCCGAGTTCGACCGCGAATTGGGCGATGCGTTCGACCGGGCCGTGCAGACCGCGTCGACCACCCCTATGCGGCTCTTTCTGGAGAAGTGGGCCACCGTCGTCGCCATTGAGCGCCACCCCGACCGGGCGCGCGCCTTGCATGAGGCCGAACGGGTCACCGGCGACCCGCAGGCCACCGAAGAAGAGTTCCGGGCGGCTCAACGGACCATCGCCCGCATCCTCAACGAGGCGTCCACCGAGGCTGGGATCGGCCCGTGAACACTCGAGGCGAGGGGATCGAAGACGCCAACGGCTGGGCCTGGGAATACAACCCCGGCGCCGATTGGGTTGTCGGCGGTATGAAGGAGGCAGACCTGGAGGCTGTCGAGGTGATCGGCAGCGCTCTCGCCGATCTTGCCGCCCAGGGACTCGGCCCTGACGGCCGCCTCGACGACACCCCCGATGCGCACCGTCTGCGCACGTACGGCGTGGGGACACTGCTCGTCTGGTACCAGGTAATCCCCTATCGCAATCGGGTCTACATCAACCGCGTCAATCTCTGAGGAAAGCGTGGGCGTCCCCTTCCCCCGGCCGGAGCGCACCCCAGAAGCCCTGCGCATCGCCCTCGCCCGCATCGCGCCCGACCGCTTAGGCGAAATGGAGCGGCAGAAGAACGAGGCATTCGCCCTGGCTGCCGAGCACGACAACCTCGGCCCCATCCGCCAGTGGCTGACGATCTGGGCGGCCGAGGTCGAAGTGGAGCGCCGCCCCGATCTGGCCGCCCGCCGACGCGAGGCCGAGCGCACCGCGCACACCCTGGGCAAGGACGCCCCCGCTTGGCGCGCCGCTATGGACGAAATCCTGGCCGTACTGAATGAGGCCCGCGCAGCCACAGCATGAGCCCCGTCGCACGTACGGCCGACCACGGCCGACCATCGCCGCCCGTGCCGCCGACAGACAGCCCAGATACACCTAGTCATTTTGTCAACGCCATTGACGTACCCGTAGCGCCCCCCTACCTTCCTCCATCGAAGCGCTTCGACGATCGTGCGTGACCCCTCCAACCCTCCCGGAGGCAGCGGATGTTGAAGGCACGGAAGAAGACACGGAAACGGACGGCAGCCCTCCTGGCCGCCGCCCTGGTGGGAGCCGCGGCGCTCACCGGGTGCGGCTCGGACAGCGGGGAAGGCGACGGCAAGACGCTCAAGCTCTGGCACTACGAGGCCCCCAACGGCGCGATGGGCGCGGCCTGGAAGCAGGCGATCGAGGAGTTCAAGAAGAGCCACCCGGGCGTCACGGTGAAGTTCGAGGAGAAGGGCTTCGAACAGATCCAGAAGACGGCCTCGATGGTGCTCAACTCCAACGACGCCCCGGACCTCCTTGAGTACAACAAGGGCAACGCCACAGCCGGTCTGGCCGCCAAACAGGGCCTGCTCACCGATCTCACGCCCGAGGTCACCAAGCGCGGCTGGGACAAGCCGCTGAGCGCCGGGGTGCAGACCACCAGCCGGTACGACGCGCAGGGCGTGATGGGCTCCGGCAAGTGGTACGGGGTGCCCAATTACGCCGAGTACACGATGGTCTTCTACAACAAGGACCTCTTCGACAAGTACAAGGTGAAGGTCCCGTCCACCTTCGTGGAATTCACCGCCGCCCTGGACACCTTCACCTCCAAGGGCGTCACCCCGCTGGCGAACGCGGGCGCCGAATACCCCGCCCACCAGTACGTCTACCAGCTCGCGCTCAGCAAAGCGGACCGCTCCTGGGTGGATTCGTACGAGCTCTACAAGGGCAAGCCCGACTTCCATGACGCGGCCTGGACATACGGCGCCGAGACCTTCGCCGACTGGGTGAAGAAGGGCTATATCGCCAAGAGCACCAGCGGCGCCAAGGCCGAGGACGCGGGGACGGCGTTCATCTCGGGCAAGTATCCGATGTTCTTCTCCGGCAGCTGGTGGTTCGGCCGCTTCAAGTCGGAGATGAAGGACCAGTGGGGCACCTTCCTGTGGCCCGGCTCCAAGCTGACGCTCGGCTCCGGCGGCAATCTGTGGGTGGTTCCCAAGGGCGCCAAGAACAAGAAGCTCGCCTACGATTTCATCGACATCACGATGAAGAAGGGCATCCAGAACGTCCTCGGCAACAAGGGCGGCGTGCCCGTGGCCGCCGATTCCTCGGCGATCACCGACCCGCAGTCCAAGAGCCTGATCGAGAACTTCGACAAGCTCGCCAAGAACGACGGGCTCGCCTTCTACCCGGACTGGCCGGTGTCCGGCTTCTACGACACCCTCGTCTCCGAGACACAGAAGCTGATCACCGACAGCACGGATCCCGACGACTATCTGGACGCTCTGAAGACGGCGTACGACTCTGGCGCACCGAAGACATGAAACCCGCCGAAAGCGTGAAATCCGCGGACGGCATAAACGGCATAAAGAGAACCGGAACCACAAGACCCGCCAACACCACGAAGCGCGCTGGACGGCCGCCCCGCGAGTACCCGTACGCGCTCTTCCTGATCCCCGGCGCCCTCGCCTTCCTCGTCGTCATCATCGTCCCGTTCCTGATGAACACGGGGCTGAGCTTCACCCACTGGCAGGGCGTCGGCACGCCTTCCTGGGCCGGGCTCGACAACTACCGCACGCTGCTCGACGACTCCGCCTTCTGGGAGTCCTTCCGGCACAGCCTCGCGATGGTCCTGGCGATGGCGGTGATCCCCACCGCCCTCGGCCTGATCCTGGCCGCCGCGCTCTTCGACTACATCGCCAAGCACATCGGCACCCGTGTCGCGACCGTGCTGCGCGCCTGCTTCTATCTGCCGCAGGTGCTGCCGATCGCGGTGGCCGGCATCGTATGGAGCTGGATCCTCGCCCCCGACAACGGCGCCCTGAACGAGTTGCTGGACGCGATCGGCCTCGGCTCCCTCCGCCACGACTGGCTGGGCGACCCCGATCTCGCGCTCTACAGCGTGATGGGCGTGATGGTGTGGGTCCAGCTCGGCTTTCCGCTCGTGGTCTTCATGGCCGGAATGCAGCGGGCCGACCCGGCCCTGCACGAGGCCGCCGAGCTGGACGGGGCCTCCTGGTGGCGGCGGCTGTGGCATGTGACGCTGCCGCAGATCCGCCCGGAGATCTACGTCGTGCTGCTGTGGTGCACCATCGCCGCGCTCAAGGTCTTCGGCGCCGTCTACGTACTGACCAAGGGCGGGCCGGGCGGGGCCACCAACGTCCCCTCATACTTCTCCTTCCAGAGCTTCTTCGAGAAGACGCAGATCGGCTACGGCTCCGCGGTGTCGACCGTGCTGACGGTACTCATCCTGGCGCTGGCCCTGGTGGGCTTAAGCCTGCAGACCCGGGCGGAGGACCAGGACCGGTGAAGGCCGTCACGCGATACCCGGTACTGGCCGCGCTGGTCGTGGCGGCCCTCTTCATGGTGGCGCCGTTCGTCATCGTCGCGCTCAACGCGGTCAAGTCACCCGCCGAGTACTCCGCCCACGGACCGCTGAGCCTGCCCGACGGGCTGTATCTCGACGGGCTGAAGGACTTCTGGGAGCGGGTGGACTTCGGCCAGAAGCTGCTCAACTCCGTGCTGATCTCCGGCTCGGTGGCGGTGTTCGCGGTGGTGCTGTCGGTGCTCAACGCGTACGCGATCGGCATCGGCCGGATCAAGGGCCGCCCCTGGGTGCTGGCCTTCTTCGTACTGGCGAACATGCTGCCGCAGGAGGCGCTGGTCTACCCCATCTACTACCTGTTGAAGGAGGTGGGCCTGTACGACACCCGGCTCAGCGTCATCCTCGTCTTCACCGTCATCCAGTCCGCCTTCGGCACCTATCTGCTCTCCTCCGTCCTCGGCGCCTTCCCCAAGGAGGTCATCGAGGCGGCCAGGATCGACGGCGCGAACAAGTGGCAGGTGCTGTGGCGGGTCGTGGTGCCGGTCAGCCGGCCCACGATCGGGGTGCTGCTGGTCTTCTTCTTCATCTGGACCTGGAACGAGTTTCTGCTGCCCCTGGTCATGCTGATCTCCAACGACAACCAGACGGTGTCGGTGGCCCTCGGCGTCCTCCAGGGCCAGCGGCTGATGGACGCCACCATGACCAACGCGGCCGCCCTGCTCGGGGTCCTGCCCGCGTTCCTGTTCTTCCTGATCTTCCAGCGGACGCTGGCCCGCGGTATCGCCGTGGGCGCCGTCAAGTGAACCCCGCCAACCCCGTCAAGTGATCCCGCCGAGGAGGGGGCTCCATGGTCAGGATCACGGATGTGGCCAGGCACGCCGGGGTCTCGCCCAGCACGGTCAGCTACGCCCTCAGCGGCAAACGGCCCATCTCCGAGGCCACCCGCCGCCGCATCCACGCCAGCATCCGCGAACTCGGCTACCGCCCACACGCCGGAGCCCGCGCCCTGGCCAGCAGCCGCACCCGGGTGCTGGCGCTGGTGACCCCGCTGCGCGAGGGCGGCGACGGCACGGCCACGATGCGGTTCGCGGCCCGCGTCGTCACCGCCGCCCGCCGCCACGACCACGACGTTCTGCTGCTCACCC
Source organism: Streptomyces sp. NPDC000941 (assembly GCF_053599555.1). Taxonomy (NCBI): domain Bacteria; kingdom Bacillati; phylum Actinomycetota; class Actinomycetes; order Kitasatosporales; family Streptomycetaceae; genus Streptomyces; species Streptomyces sp. NPDC000941. The sequence goes on along the minus strand of NZ_JBSFMM010000342.1, from coordinate 2,267 downwards.
AGGAGGAGGGCGAGGAGGGGCTGCGACGGATGGCGGACAGCGCCATGGTGGACGGCATCATCATCGTGGACGCCGGGCCCCACAACGCCCGGCTGCCACTGCTGCGCGGTCTGGGACGGCCCTGCGTGCTGATCGGCCCCCTGGACGCCCTGGACGCCGACGGCACCACCGGCCCGGCCGGGCCCGTCTGCGTCAGCCTCCCCAACCCCGGCGACCCCGACAACGGCCGCCGCGCGACCCGGCCCGGCCCGCCCGAGCCCGGCGATCTCGCCGAGCGGTGCGTCGCGCTGCTGATGGCCGGGCTGGCCCCCGCCGCCCCCCGAGCACCCCAACGCGACGAGGGCCCCGCGGTCAGCTGACCGAACACACGACTGGCCGCCGGCGCCTGTGTATGGCGCGCGTCACATAGGCGCGCTGTCACGGGGATCCGGTCGCCGGTCTCTCGGCGACCCGGCCGCCGCGCCCAGGCACTCCTCAAGATCGTCGGCTCCGACAACCCGCCCCTGCGGGTGTTCTTCGGCCAGGGCTTCCACCCGATGCTCCAGCAGGCATACGCCGACCGGCTCAAGACCTGGGCCGACTACGACACCGACGCTGCCCTCACCCCGGCCGGCGGGACTTTCCGGGCCGCACTCCCGTTTGGCCGCCACAAGGCGTTCCGGATACGGCCCGCTCCGCGTGATCAGCCGGAACCGGAGCCGGAACTGTCCGCCGCCTCGCTCGCGGCACGGCGGTACTCGGCGTTGATGCGCTGAGCTTCCTCGAGCTGGTCCTCAAGGATGACGATGCGGCAGGCAGCCTCGATCGGGGTCCCCCTGTCGACGAGCTCGCGGGCGCGAGCGGCGATCCGCAGTTGGTAGCGGGAGTACCGGCGATGTCCTCCCTCCGAGCGGAGCGGAGTGATCAGACGAGCCTCACCGATGGCTCGGAGGAAGCCTGGGGTGGTGCCGAGCATCTCGGCTGCCCGGCCCATCGTGTATGCGGGGTAGTCGTCGTCGTCCAGACGATCACCAAGAGGGTTATCCGCTGTCATGTCACCTCGCTGTGCAACGCGTCGAGGGGCCCTGGTGCCGTACGGCACCAGGGCCCCGAAGGGAATTCAACACCATCTGTCGGCCCTACTGCTGTGCCGACCTTCTGTTTCCGCTACCCGTCCCGGCAGAGGGGGAGGGAGCGGGGGATCGCAGCTGCGTGACCGGGGACCACCATCCATTCCGGGGTCTTGCGGTACCCGGCCGAGTGCTTCTCGAGCCGGGCGATCCTGATGGCGTCTGCTCCTCCGTTCCTCTCCGAACCAACCACTGTGTGAACCGGTATTGCTGTTGGCAGCTCCTCGACATGCGAGCCGCCCAGTGCGGCTCTCAGTCCCGTCACCGTTCTGGGAACACCTTGGCTTCGAGGCTCGAGAGCCGCGCTGACCTGCGAACTTCGTGTTCAGCCACCCGCCAGTTCGTGTCTGGCGGGCCTCATTCGACCGTGTCTACGAGATGAAGCGTAACCATGCCAGAAACGAATGTCTACTCTGCCAAGAGCAGATTTCACCTTTCCGGGGGAGGAAGAACCATGCCGCCTGCGACAATGACTCACGGAAGTCGTCGTGCGCGGCGATACGGCGGCGGATCGGCCCTCACTGCTTGATCGGGAGCCGCCTTCTGCCGCCCGCGCAACCGCTTCACACCCCGCTGGGCGGTTCGGGGGCAGTCGGCTGAATAAGCTGTGCTGTCATGTCGAAGCCTGATGAGCTGCTCGTCGCCATCTCCGCTGCGGTGGAGTCCGAACGAAGCAATCAGATGTCGCTGACCGTGGTCGTCGGTGGCGCTGTCATCACCGGCCGGCTGGCTCCCGAGGCCGTGTGGAGGGAGCGGGTGGCGGAGGTCCTCGAGGACTCGGAACGTCTCGGCCCGTTCTCCGACGTCTTCGCCCGCGGCCCGCGAGAGAACCGGCCCGGTCGCGGCGAGGCGCCCACGCATCTGCACTTTCATCTCGCCCGGATCCTGCAGGGCAGCCTCGGGATCCCAGAGACGGACGGCATGTACCGAGTCGCGATCAAGGACGTCAGCGCATGGACCGTGGGCGATCTCAGCTACTTCGACCGGTGAGACCCTGTCTTTGCCCCGTTGCCCGGCCAGGAGTTTCCGAGCGGACGACGACACAGCGGTGGGGCCCTGCCGACGGAGGTCGCGGAGCGGCGCGGGCTGTGGATCGTCGAGGACGACCCGTACGGGGAGCTGCGCTTCGCCGGCGAGCCGGTGCCGTGGATCGCGAGC
>NZ_JBSFMM010000341.1:0-8419 GCF_053599555.1 Streptomyces sp. NPDC000941 | reverse complement strand
GGCTCGATGACTGCCAACCTGCCGCCGCCGCGACCGCCCCGCCGACGAGCCGCTGCTGGTCGGCTCCGCGAAGACCAACGTCGGCCACCTGGAGGGCGCGGCGGGCATCGTCGGGCTGCTGAAGGTCGCGCTCTCGCTCCGCCACGGGACCCTGCCCGCGAGCCTGAACTTCGAGCGGCCCAACCCGCGGATACGGTTCGACGAGTGGCGCCTCGACGTGGTGACGGCGGCGCGCCCCTGGCCCGCCAACCACGGCTCGGTCCTGGCCGGGGTGTCGTCCTTCGGCATGGGCGGCACCAACTGTCACCTCGTCGTATCGGACGCGGCGTCGCTCGGACACGCCACACCCGCCGTGGCGGGACCGGCCACAGACCTCACGGCGGCCGAGGACGGCGAGGGCCCCGAGGACCCCGAACTCGGCGTTGTGCCGTGGCTGCTGTCGGGCAGGACACCGGACGCGCTGCGCGCCCAGGCGGCCCGGCTCGCGGCCCATGTGACCGGCCAAGGCGGCGATGGTGGCGCGAACGGTGCGGATGGCGCGGACGGTGCGGATGACGCGGCCGGCGGCCCGGAAACCAGTCCGGCGGCCATGGCCGACGTGGGCTTCTCCCTGGCCACGACGCGGGCCACGTTCGACCACCGCGCCGTGGTCCTCGCCCGGCACCGGGACGGCGCACTGCGCACCCTGACCGCGCTCGCCGACGGTACCCCCGGCAGCGGTGCGATCCAGGGCTCGGCGCCGCGCTCTGCCGCCACCACCGCGTTCCTGTTCTCCGGCCAGGGCTCGCAGCGGGCCGGGGCCGGTCAGGAGCTGTACCGGCGGTATCCGGTGTTCGCACGGGCGCTGGACGACGTCTGCGCCCTGATGGACGAACACCTCGAAAAGCCGCTGCGCGAGGTGATGTTCGTGCCGGAGGGCACCGACGAGGCCGATCTGCTGCACCACACCGCCTACACCCAGCCCGCGCTCTTCGCCCTCCACGTGGCCCTCTTCCGGCTGCTGGAGTCCTGGGGCGTCACCGCGGACTTCGTGGCCGGGCACTCGATCGGGGCCGTCGCCGCCGCCCACGTGGCCGGGGTGCTGTCCCTCGCCGACGCCTGTGCCTTGGTGGCGGCGCGCGGCCGGCTGATGCAGGCGCTGCCCGCCGGCGGCGCGATGGCCTCGGTCCAGGCCCCCGAGGACGAGATACGTCCGCTGCTGGCCGGTCGCGAGCACGAGATCTCCCTCGCGGCGGTCAACGGCCCGGCGTCCGTGGTCGTCGCCGGCGACGAGGGCGCGGTCGAGGACGTCGTCGCACACTTCGCCGATTCGGGGCACAGAACCAAGCGCCTGCGGGTCTCCCATGCGTTCCACTCGCCCCGCATGGACGCCATGCTCGACGAGTTCCGCCAGGTCGTGGCCGGGTTGTCCCTCACCGCGCCCCGGATCCCCGTGGTGTCCGACCTCACCGGCGAACTCGCGACCGCCGAGCAGCTGTGCTCCGCGGAGTACTGGGCGCGACACGCCCGCGAGACCGTCCGCTTCGCGGACACCGTACGTACCCTGCGGGACCGGGGCGTCGGAGCGTTCCTGGAGCTGGGCCCGGACGGGGTGCTCACCGGGATGACCCGGGAATGCCTCGACCAGCTTCCCACAAGCGCCGCGGATGCCGAGGACGCTCAAGGTCCCACCGACACGCCCCCCGCGGTCGTCAGGACACTCCGCCCCGGCAGCGAAGAGTCGCTGACGGTACTGACCGCGATGGCCGAACTGCACGTCCACGGCGTCCCGGTGCGCTGGGACGCGTACTTCGCCCAGCGCGGCGGCAGGCGAGTGGCACTGCCCACCTACGCCTTCCAACGGGAACGCCACTGGCTGGACGGACAACCGGCGGGTCAGCTGACCGAATACGGCGCCGCCACGCCCCCGGGCGCCCCCGAGCCCGTACCAGGTGAGGCACCCGCGCCCGCGGAACCGGCAGCTAGGCAGCCGCGTGTGGACATGGCGCGGCTGGTGCGGGGCGAGACCGCGATGGTGCTCGGCTACGCCGAACCGGAGCGGGTCGACGCGAGCCTGACGTTCAAACAACTCGGCTTCGACTCCACCATGACCGTGGAACTCGTGGCCCGGCTGAAGTCCGCCACCGGTCTGCGACTGCCCAACACCGCGCTGTTCGACCACCCCACACCGGACCGGATCGCCGCCCGGCTGGCCACCGAGACCAGCGGTGCCACCGGCACCGGCGAGACCCCGCCCCGGGCCCCCGCCGCGCCCGCCGACGAGCCGGTGGTCATCGTGGGCATGGGCTGCCGCTACCCGGGCGGGGCCGACACCCCCGAGGCGCTGTGGGACCTGGTGGCGAGCGAAGTGGACGCCGTCTCCGCGATGCCGGCCGACCGCGGCTGGGCGGCCGAGGTGCTGGCCACACAGCGGCCGGGCGGTTTCCTGTACGACGCCGACCGGTTCGACGCGACGCTGTTCGGGATCTCGCCCCGGGAAGCCCTCGCCATGGATCCCCAGCAGCGACTGGCCCTCGAAGTGACCTGGGAGGCGGTCGAGCGGGCGGGGATCGCGCCCTCGTCACTGCACGGCAGCCGGACCGGTGTGTTCGTCGGCGCGATGGCCCAGGACTACGGCCCGCGGCTGCACGAGGCGACCGGCGACGCCGAGGGCTATGCGCTGACCGGCACCTCTCCCAGCGTCCTGTCCGGCCGGGTCGCCTATACGCTCGGGCTGCGCGGACCGGCGCTCACGGTCGACACCGCCTGCTCCTCGTCGCTGGTGGCCCTCCACCTCGCGGCCCAGTCGCTGCGCGGCGGCGAGTGCTCGCTGGCCCTGGCCGGTGGCGTCACTGTGATGTCCGAGCCCGGCATCTTCGTCGAGTTCGCCAAGCAGGGCGGGCTGTCCGAGGACGGCCGGTGCAAGGCGTTCGCGGAGGCCGCCGACGGCACCGGCTGGTCCGAGGGCGTGGGCATGCTGGTGCTGGAGCGGCTGTCGGACGCCCGCCGCAACGGCCACCGGATCCTGGCGGTGCTGCGCGGCTCGGCGGTCAACTCCGACGGCGCGTCGAACGGGCTGACCGCACCGAGCGGCGTGTCCCAGCAGCAGGTCATCGGCCAGGCGCTGGCCGGGGCGGGGCTCGTCCCCGCGGACGTGGACGCCGTCGAGGCACATGGCACCGGCACCAGGCTGGGCGACCCCATCGAGGCGCAGGCGATCCTCGCCACCTACGGCCAGGGCCGGGACGCGACACGTCCGCTGCTGCTGGGGTCGATCAAGTCCAACATCGGACACACCCAGGCCGCGGCGGGTGTCGCGGGCGTCATCAAGATGGTCATGGCCATGCGCCATGGCACGCTGCCCAGAACACTGCACGTGGACGCGCCGTCCTCGCATGTGGACTGGACGGCGGGCACGGTGGAGCTGCTGACCGAGCCGACGTCGTGGCCGCAGGCGGAACGGCCGCGCCGCGCGGGCGTGTCCTCGTTCGGCATCAGCGGCACCAACGCCCATGTCATCGTCGAACAGGCACCGTACGAGCCGCCACCGGCCACCGCCGCGGAGCTCGCGCCCCCGGACACAACACCCGAAGCCGCCCCCCGCGTGGTGCCCTGGCCGGTGTCGGGACGGACCGACGCCGCGCTGCGGGCCCAGCTCGACCGGCTGCACTCCTTCCTCGCCGACGCCGACGCCGACGCCGACGCCGACGCCGACGCCGACGCCGACGCCGACGCGGACACCCGCGCCCTGGCGCCCGACATCGGCTACTCCCTCGCCACGACCCGCGCCCAGCTGGAGCACCGCGCGGTGCTGCTGTCCACTCCGGACGGCGTGGTGGAGGCGGCGCGGGGCGTCGCCGCTAGCGCCGGGCCCCTGACACTGCTGTTCGCCGGTCAGGGCGCGCAGCGCATCGGCATGGGTCGCGAGCTCGCCCACCGCTTCCCCGTGTTCGCCCGTGCACTCGACGAGGTGTGCACGCTGCTGGACGGCGAGCCGGGCCGGCCGCTGCGCGAGGTGATGTTCGGCGCGGACGCCGATGCGCTCGACCGTACGGAGTACGCGCAGCCCGCGCTGTTCGCGCTCGAAGTGGCGCTGTTCCGGCTGGCCGAGTCCTGGGGAATCCTCCCCGACCTTCTCGTCGGTCACTCGATCGGAGAGATCGCCGCCGCGCATATCGCCGGTGTGCTCTCCCTCGGCGACGCATGTGCCCTCGTGGCCGCACGTGGCCGACTGATGCAGGCGCTGCCCGAGGGCGGGGCCATGGTGGCGCTGCGGGCGGGCGAGGACGAGGTGGAGCCGCTACTCGCGGACCACGCCGACCGGGCGCAACTCGCCGCGGTCAACGGCCCGTCCTCGGTGGTCCTCTCCGGCGACGAGGAGACCGTGGCGGACATCGCGGCCCGCTTCGAGGCGCGGGGCCGGAAGGCCACGCGGCTGCGGGTCAGCCATGCGTTCCACTCCCCACTGATGGCCCCGATGCTGGCGGACTTCCGGGCGGTCGTCGAGCGGCTTGTCTTCCAGGAGCCGCGCGTCCCCATCGTCTCGACCGTCACTGGCGAGATGGTCGACGCGGCGCAGATCAGCACACCGGAGTACTGGGTGGACCATGTCGTACGCCCGGTGCGGTTCGCCGCGGCGATCGCCGCGGCCGCCTCCGCCGGGTCCAGGGTGTTCCTGGAACTGGGCCCCGACGCGACACTGACGGCCCTCACCGGGGACAACCTCGCCGAGCTGCCGGGCGTCACCGCGGTGCCGATGCTCCGTACGGACCGCGGCGAGGACGACGACACCGCCGCCGTGACCGCCGCGGCCCGTCTGCACGCGCACGGCGTCCCCGTACGGTGGCCCGCCCTGTTCGCCGGGACCGGAGCGCGGCGGGTGGAGCTGCCGACGTACGCGTTCCAGCGCGAGCGCTACTGGGTTGGACGGACAGCCGGTGCGGCCGATGTCGCATCGGCGGGCCTCGATCGGCCGGAACACCCGCTGCTGGGCGCGGTCGTGCGACTCCCGGACACCGGAGGGCTGCTGTGCACGGGCGTCCTGTCGACGACCGCCCAACTCTGGCTGGCCGACCATGTGGTGGCCGGACAGGTGCTCTTCCCCGGCACCGGCTTCGTGGAGCTGGCGGTCCGGGCGGGTGACGAGGCCGGCTGCGGCCTCGTACGTGAACTCACCCTGACCGCGCCCCTGGCGCTGCCCGAACACCGCGGCATCCCCGTCCAGGTGGCCCTCGGCCCGCCCGACGACACCGGCTGCCGGACCCTGGGGATCTACTCCCGCCCCGACGACGCACCCGACGCGCCGTGGGTCCAGCACGCCACGGGCGTGCTCGCGCCCGGAGAGCTCGGTGCGGCCGATCAGTGGGCGTACGGACGGACTTGGCCACCGGCCGACGCCGCACCGCTCGACCTCGACGGCTTCTACGAGCGGCGGAGCGCGGTCGGCTTCGACTACGGCCCGGCGTTCCGGGGCGTACGCGCGCTCTGGCAGACCGAGGACGCCGTGCTGGCCGAGGTGGCGCTGCCCGAGCACATCGCGGGCGACGCCGCCGCGTTCGGGCTGCACCCGGCACTGCTCGACGCCGCGCTGCACATCGTGTCGTACACCGGGCTCGACGACTCCGCAGGCGGCCGGCTGCCGTTCGCCTGGACGGAGGTGTCGCTGCACGCCTCGGGCGCCTCGGTGCTGCGGGTCCGGATGAGCCGGGCGGGCGACGACGCGGTCACGCTGACCGTCGCCGACACGGAGGGGCGGGTGGTGGCCTCCGTACGCTCGCTGGCCCTCCTCCCGTACCCGCCCGACGGCGGCGGCCGGGCCGGACAACCGCTCCTGCGCCTGGACTGGGCGCCCGTGGACGCGGCGCCGTCGGCGGAGGACGGTCAGGCCCGTCGGTGGGCGGTGGCGGGCCCGGACGCCTGGGGGCTGGCCGACGCGCTGCGCTCGGCGGGCGAGACCGTGGTCGACGAGGCGACGGCACCGGCGGATGTGGTCCTGGTCCCGGTCGCCGCACCGGCCGGGGCCGCGCCCGAGGACGACGCGCTCAACGCGGTGCGCGCCGCCACCTCGGCGGTGCTCGACCGCTTGCAGCGGGATCTGCGAGACGCGGACGGGCCTGAGAACAGGCCTGCGGTGATGTTTGTGACGCGGGGCGCGGTCGCGACGGACACCGACGCCTCCCCCGATCTGGCGGGCGCGGCGGTGTGGGGGCTGGTCCGCTCCGCGCAGCAGGAGAGCCCCGGCCGTTTCGTCCTCCTGGACCTGGACGGCACGAACACCCCGCCCACGGCCGTGCCGCTGCGCGCGGCACTGGAGCTGGACGAACCGCAACTCGCCGTACGCGTAGGCCGCCTGCTGACGCCCCGGCTGACCCCCGTGCGCCCCTCGGAGCCTGCCGCCGAGTCGCGCCCGGAGGCCGTCTGGGACACCGACGGCACCGTACTGGTCACCGGCGGACTGGGCGGATTGGGTGCCCAGGTGGCCCGGCATCTGGCCGATGCGCATGGCGTACGCCATCTCGTCCTGGCCGGACGCCGTGGCCGCGCCACCGAAGGCGCCGACGACCTGGTGGCGGACCTGACCCGGCTGGGCGCCGAGGTCTCCGTCGTCGCCTGCGATGTCTCGGACCGCGCCGCCGTCGCCCGGCTGATCGGCGACATCCCGGCCGCACATCCGCTGACCGGTGTGGTGCACGCCGCCGGTGTGCTCGACGACGGGCTGGTCGAGGCGCTGACCGAGGAGCGACTGGACACGGTGTTCCGGCCGAAGGCGGCCGGTGCGTGGCACTTGCACGAGCTCACCCGGAGCCATGACGTCACCGCGTTCGTCGTGTTCTCTTCAGTGTTCGGCGTCCTGGGAAACGCCGGGCAGGGCAGCTACACCGCGGCGAATGCGTTCCTCGACGCCCTCGTACGGCGGCGGGCCGCGCAGGGGCTGCCGGGCCTGGCCATCGCCTGGGGTCCGTGGCCGCAGGGCAGCGGTATGACGAGCACCCTCACGGACGCCGAGATGCGCCGCATGGCGCGGGCCGGCCTGCCACCACTCACCGTCGACCAGGGGCTGGCCTGGTTCGACGCCGCGCCGACCGCGGGTGAACCTGCTGTTGTCGCGGCCCAGGTGGACCGCGCGGCGCTGCGCGCCCGGGGCACCGTGCCGGCGCCCTTCCGCGCACTGGTGCCCGCCCCGGTACGGCGGGCGGTGGCGGCCGGCGCGCCGGGCGCGGGACCCGACCCGTTGGCCGAGCTGGCGGGGCTGACGGGGGCCGACCTCGCCGACGCGGTGTCCCGGCTGGTACGGGCCGCGGTCGCCGCGGTGCTCGGGCATCCCTCCGCCGAGGCCGTGGATCCGTCGCTGACCTTCCAGGACCTCGGACTGGACTCGCTGACCTCGGTGGAGTTGCGCAACCAGCTCACCGAGACCACGGGCGTACGGCTGCCCACCACCCTCATCTTCGACTACCCCACCCCCGCGGCCGTCGCTGACTTCCTCTGCGCGCGCAGCCAGGGCACCACCGCCACCCGGCAGGTGGCCGCCGCCCCCGCCGTGACCGGGGACCCGATCGTCATCGTGGGGATGGCCTGCCGCTATCCGGGCGGGGTGAGCTCCCCCGAGGAGCTGTGGGAGCTGACGGCACACGGCCGCGACGGCATCTCCGACTTCCCCGACGACCGGGGCTGGTCCCTGCCCGACGTGTCCTTCGCCCGCGTGGGCGGGTTCCTGTACGACGCGGGCGACTTCGACGCGGGTTTCTTCGGGATCTCCCCGCGCGAAGCGCTCGCCATCGACCCGCAGCAACGGCTCCTGCTGGAGACGTCGTGGGAGGCCCTGGAGCGGGCGGGGATGGACCCGCTGACGCTCAAGGGGAGCGCCACCGGTGTGTTCGCCGGGGTGATGTACCACGACTACCCGGCGGCCGGCGACGGCCTGCCGGAGGCCCTGCGCGGCTTCGTGGTCAACGGCACCGCCGGCAGCGTGGCCTCGGGCCGGGTCGCCTACACCCTGGGCCTCGAGGGCCCGGCCGTCACCATCGACACCGCTTGCTCATCCTCGCTGGTCGCCGTGCACATGGCCGCGCAGGCCCTGCGGTCGGGGGAGTGTTCGCTGGCGCTCGCGGGCGGCGTCACCGTCATGGCGACCCCGGAGACCTTCGTCGACTTCGACCGCCAGGGCGGCCTGGCCTCCGACGGCCGCTGCAAGTCCTTCTCCGACGCCGCCGACGGCACCGGCTGGTCGGAGGGCGTCGGCATGCTGGTGTTGGAGCGGTTGTCCGACGCCCGTCGCCTTGGGCATGCGGTGTTGGCGGTGGTTCGGGGTTCGGCGGTGAATCAGGATGGTGCGTCGAATGGTCTGACGGCGCCGAATGGTCCGTCGCAGCAGCGGGTGATTCGTCAGGCGTTGGCGAGTGCGGGGTTGTCTGCGGCGGATGTGGATGTGGTGGAGGCG
>NZ_JBSFMM010000340.1:0-8444 GCF_053599555.1 Streptomyces sp. NPDC000941 | reverse complement strand
CAGCGCTGTGCACTACAGCGCTCGCCTTCCTCGCACTGGCAGGCATCATCAGGGCCGACCGCGCGTCCGCAGCAGCAGCCATCGCGACGGCTGGCCGACGACCGCGAGCTCCGCCGCCTGGCCGAGCAGCCGGTAGGCGCCGTCGAGTGTTTCGGGGTAGAGGCCCATGTAGGTGTAGACGACGACATGCCAGTCGACGGCCGGCAGCAGCTCGCCGCACAGCCGCCGCAGCGCCGCGATGGCCTCCCGGTCCTGCGTCGGATCGGTCTGCTGGGCGTAGCTGACGGACACGCTGCGGATGCCGTGCTGGACGAAGAACAGGGCCTCGAGCACGCTGATGGCCACCAGCTGGCCGGGCGGGCACAGCTGTCCGAGCATGCAGCCGCCGAACGTCTCCAGGTGGGGCTCCATCCCGCTGTCACGGAGCTGCGCGAAGAGTTCGCAGCTCACCTCCCAGTTGCGCACGGACTCGGACAGCGGTGTGCGGCCGTACGGCAGGCAGTAGGAGACGGGGCCGCCCTCGGTGGCGCCCAGGCGTACGGGGAGCAGTGCGCGGAAGATGTCCACCGGGTTCGCCGAGCCGTGCCGCACCTGCACGGGGAAGTCCTCGCCCTGGATGCCGGACAGCACCTGTGCGGTGGTGGCGGCGGGGTGGCTGACCAACGGGTAGCCGTTGAGGTCGATTCCCTCGCGCAGGGCGGTGGCGACGGCGTCCAGGCGTCCCACCCGGGTGTGGGCGTCGACGGTGATGGTGCCGACGGTACGGGCTGCGGCCCCGCGGGTCGCGGCGAGCCCGGCGCGCATGGCGGCCGGATCGCTGAACCCCATGCGGGGTTGTACGACGAGTCGGCCCTGGGCCGCACCGGCCCGGACGAATGTTCCGAAGTCCACCACGCCTACCGCTCGCTCATCGCGCGCTGTGGGCCTGGGCGAGGGGCCGGCCCGGGCTGTGGGTGACCGTGACGGGCAGCGCGGCGGCGAAGGCCCGCAGGGCGGCGGCCGGGTCACCGCCCTCCTCGACGACCTCGTCGAATCCGGCCGCCCGAAGCTCCTGTGCGCGGACGCCGTCCGCGCCCTTGACGCCGAGCTTTCCGCCGATCACCACCGGGGTGGCGGTGAGCCGGTGGTCGGCCCGCAGTTTCTTGATGACCCGCAGTCCGTCCTGGTAGCCATGGCCGTTGACGCTGCTCACCGCGATGAACGCGGGGGCGATTTCGGCGCATTGGGCCACCAGCAGATCGTCGGGGACGCAGGGGCCCAGGTTCACCACGGGAAAACCCAGTTCCTCGATGAGTAACTGAAGGAACACCAGATTCCAGGTGTGGGAATCCGAGGCCATCGTGGTCACGACGGCGGTCCGTCTCGTATCGGTTCGCTGATCGGTCATATGACCGTTCCCCCTTCTGATGGTTCCATGGGTCTCATACGGCCACCTCGACACGCGCGTGGTCCGCGATGAACAGCGGGAACCGCGGCAGCCTCACGCGGGGAAAACGGGAAGAAGCCGGGGGGCGAATTCGTCAACCTGACCCGGGAAGACACCCCGAGATTCGACAGGGAATTCCATTGACCGCAATGCAGCCATCCGGCAGCAAGGACATGCTCGACAACACGCAGAAATTCCCCCGCCCCGCGCGAAAAGTGGACATTGCGCCCGTCGGCGCCTTCTCCCATCGGAAGACGGACCCCGCGTTCCGGAACCTCCGAGAAAACCCATGAGAGACCTCGTCACCCTAACCCGCGGGGCTGATACGGAGTCAAGGTTTTCTGACCGGCATATTCGGCGCGGTGAAGCTTTCACCCTTTGTCGTGCGGGCAACTCGCCGCGCCATTCCGCGATTTGCGCAAAGGGCCGTATCCGCCCGGCTCGGCTATGACTTGGCCCGGACCAGCCCGGCGTCATACGCCATGATCACGGCCTGGATACGGTCCCGCGCCCCGATCTTGGCGAGGACCCGTCCGACGTGCTTCTTCACCGTGGACTCGGTGAGGACGAGCCGTTCGGCGATCTCCGTATTCGTCCAGCCCTGGCCGATGGCGACCAGGACTTCGCGTTCGCGGTCGCTGAGGGTGCGCAGCCGGGGGTCCTCCGGGGCGTGGGCGTCGGTCGGGGCGAGTACCCGGTGGGCGTAGGCGTCCAGCAGACGCCGGGTCAGGCTGGGCGCGACGACGGCGTCGCCGGTGGCGACCGCGTGGATACCGGCCACAAGTTCCTCGGGGCGGGCGTCCTTGAGCAGAAAGCCGCTGGCCCCGGCCCGCAGCCCTTCATAGGCGTATTCGTCCAGGTCGAAGGTGGTGACGATGAGCACGCGGGTGCGGCCGCCGGCGGCGACGATCCGGCGCGTGGCCTCGAGGCCGTCCATGCCGGGCATGCGGATGTCCATGAGGACGACATCGGGCCGCAGTCGCTCGGCCAGGCGGACGGCCTCGGCACCGTGCTCGGCCTCGCCGATCGGGCTCAGGCCGGGGGTGCCCTCCATGAGCATGCGGAAGCCCATGCGCTGGAGGGGCTGGTCGTCGGCGATCAGCACGGTGGTCATGTCAGTTGCTCTCCTGATGCCGACGGACTGGGTCGCTGCCGGTCGAGCGGGACCGAGGAATCGAGGCGGGGTGGGGCGGGCACATCGAGGACGACGTCCACGAGCCAGCCGTGTCCGGTCTCGCGCGGGCCGATGGTGACGGAGCCGCCGTACATCGCGGCCCGCTGCCGGATGCCGACCAGGCCGTGTCCGGCGTCGCCCGAGCCGGTCCGTGGCCCCGGCCCCGACACCGCTCGCGCGGGCGTCCCCGGCGGTGCTCCGCTGTCGGCGATCCGTATCCGCACCGTGCCGGCCTCGGCGGCCACGGTGACTTCGGCGGCGGAGCCCGTACCCGCGTGCTTGAGCGTGTTGGTCAGGGCTTCCTGGACGATGCGATAGACGGTGAGCTGTACGCCGCTGCCCAGCGCGTCGAGGTCGCCGACGGTCCGGTAGGCCACTCTCAGCCCCGCCGCCCGCACCCGCGCCACCAGAGGGTCCAGATCTCGGATCCCCGGCTGCGGGCTGAGCATCCGCCTGTCGTCCCGCTCCTCGCGCAGGACGCCGAGGACGCGGCGCAGTTCGCTCATGGCCTGGCGGCCTGTGTCGCCGAGGATGCGCAGGGCCTCGGCGGACTGCTCGTTCCTGTTGGTGGCGAGGGTCGCGGCGCCGTCGGCGACACCGACCATGACCGAGAGATTGTGGCCGACGATGTCGTGCATCTCGCGCGCGACCCGGGAGCGCTCGGCGGCGGCGGTGAGTTTGACGCGCTGGTCGTGCTCGACCTCCAGCCGTCTGGCCCGGTCCTCCAGCGCCGCCAGATACATCTGGCGGATCCGGAGCGTCAGGCCGACGGCGACGGCCGCCGTCACCGTGCCCAGCAGGAAGAAGACGCCCAGCAGCGGATGTTTGACGGGCACCAGGAACCAGACGGCCAGCACCACACTGGTGGCGGCCAGCGCGCCCGCCCAGCCCAGCAGGCGCAACGAACCGTGCCGGGCCAGGGTGTACAGGGCGATGAGGGCGCTGATGCCGGCCGGCAGCCAGATACCCAGGGACCACTGGGCCAGGGACACCAGCGCGATCACGAAGTACGTGACGGCCGGGGCCCGGCGGCGCCACCACAGCGGAATGATGAGCGCGGCGGCGAAGACGAACACGACACCGGACGGGAATTTGTCACGGGAGTCCGCGTCGCCGAAGGGCGAGGTGCCGCTGCCCCACAGCAGGTCGGGCAGGGTGACGCAGACGACGATCAGCACCACCGCGGTGTCGAGCAGCCATGGATACCGGCGGTCCAGCCGCTGCCGGTCCCGCCGGCCGCGCATCAGCCGGCCCAGCAGCGGATGCGCCCAGACGGCGTCCAGCCCAGGGGGCGACGCAGCCCCCTGGGCAGTGTCCGCGGCGGCTGCCGGGCGTTCCGCGCTCATGGACACCATTGTCCTCCCGCCCTGGTCAGGCGTCGGTCCGTACGAGCCGGAAGGCGGCCCCGGCGAGTGTCAGCGCCACCCAGCCGGCGAAGACCGCGAGCCCCGCCCCGGGCGCCAGGGCGTCCGAGGACTGGTGCAGGGCGTAGACGGCCGACCCCGCGTTGCTGGGGAAGTAGGGGCTGAGCGTGTCGTACCACGCGTCGGGCAGCAGCGAGGCCAGACCGGGCAGGATGAGCAGCACGCCGACCAGCGCCGCGATGGCCCCGGCGGACGAGCGGATCAGCACGCCCAGGGCCACGCCGAACACGGCCACCAGGCCGAGATAGACACCGGCGCCGGCCAAGGCCCGAAGTACGCCGTCGTCGCCCAGGGACAGCGCGATCTTCTCGCCGTCCAGGCCCGGTGCGCCCAGCTGGAAGGCGGCCAGCGCGCCGAGCGTGGTGAGGACCAGTGCGATGGGCCCGATCACGGCGGCCTTGGACCAAAGAACCGGCAGCCGCCGCGGCACCGCGGCGAGGGTGGAGCGGATCATGCCGGTGCTGTACTCGCCCGCGGACAGCAGCACCCCGAGCACCCCGATGGCCAGCTGTGCGAAGGACACACCGGTAAGGGCCAGGCTGACCGCGTCGCTGTCGCCACCGGAACTCCCCGGGCCGGGCGGCCCGCCCGCCGCCACGGCGTCGGGGCTGTAGGTGTACGAGGCGATCGCCCCGAAGAGGATCAGCAGTACGACGGCGACGCCCAGGGTGATCCAGGTGGAGCGCAGCGACCAGAACTTGGCCCACTCCGAGCGCAGCACCCGGATGCCGGTCACCTTGTAGGGAGTCCTGGGGGTGGCGGGGGCCTTGGGCTCGGGCGCCGCGGAGAGGTTCCGGCCCTTGCCCGAGCGCGGGCTGCGGTGGAGTGCGGTGGTGGGCATCAGGCGGCCTTTCGTTCGGTGTCGGCGGGGGCGCTCTGGTACTCGACGGCGTCGCGGGTGAGGTCCATGAAGGCCGCCTCCAGGGACACGGCCTTGGGGGTGAGTTCGTACAGCGGCACCCCGTGCTCAGCGGCGATCGCCCCGATGTCATGGGCGTCACGCCCGGTGACCAGCAGTTCCTCGGCGGAGGACGAGCTGATCGTGACGTCGGGGCCGGCCAGCAACGAGCGCAGCCGCATGGCCTCGGTGGTGGCGACCTTCACACCGCCGCCGCCGGCTTCGCGGGTGAAGTCGTCGACCGTGGTGTCCGCGAGCAGCCGGCCGCGGCCGATGATCACCAGATGGTCGGCGATCAGCGCGGTCTCGCTCATCAGATGCGAGGAGAGCATGACGGCCCGGCCCTCGTCGGCCAGATCGCGCAGAAGGTTGCGCACCCACAGCACACCCTCGGGGTCGAGGCCGTTGACCGGTTCGTCGAGCATGACGATCGCCGGGTCGCCGAGCAGGGCCGAGGCGATACCGAGCCGCTGGCCCATGCCGAGGGAGAAGGCGCCCACGCGCTTACCGGCCACGCTGGTCAGCCCGGCCAGCTCGATGACCTCCTCCACCCGGCGGCGCGGAATGCCATGGGTGTACGCCAGCGCCATCAGGTGGTTGAACGCGCTGCGCCCGGGGTGGACGGATTTGGCCTCCAGCAGGGTGCCGATCTCGTGCAGCGGGGCGGCGTGCTTGGCATACGAGCGGCCGCCCACGGTGACCGAGCCGCCCTTGGTGGGGGCGTCCAGGCCGACGATCATGCGCATCGTCGTGGACTTGCCCGCGCCGTTGGGGCCGAGGAAGCCGGTCACCTCTCCGGGCTTGACGGTGAAGCTCAAGGTGTCGACGACCGTCTTGTCGCCGTACCGCTTTGTCAGCTCACGGGCTTCGATCATGTGAGTGGGCCTCTCTCGCCTCGAACCGGCCGCCGCGCAAGCGCCGCGGCGTCTGCGATCGACGCTATGGGGGCGGCCGGTGGCAACCCTGGGTCCGCGGGGGAATCTTCGGCGCCCGAGTGGTACCGCGGTACCACTGGAACACCCCGGCCGACGGCTCTCAGCGAGGACCCAGCGGACTCTCGGCGAATTCCCAGCTTGCTGTCGCGGGATTCCCGGCTTGGGCCGCGAGGGTGCAACCCCCACCGTCGCCTCTCCGTACGAGGAATCCATGCCCCAGACCTCCACCCGCCCGGGCGTCGCAGCCGGCTTCCAGCCCGCGGCCCGCCCCGATCTCTCCGACCCGGCCCGGACGGACACCCCGACCGTCGAAATCGTCGTTCCCGTCTACAACGAGGAGCGCGCGCTGCCCGGTTGTCTGCGCACCCTGCACACCCGGCTGCGTGAGCAGTTGCCGTTCCCGTGGCGGATCACGGTGGCGGACAACGCCAGCGTCGACCGGACCCTCGAGGTGGCCACGGCACTGGCCGACGAACTGCCCGGGGTGGGGGTGCGCCACCTGGACCGCAAGGGCCGCGGCCTGGCGCTGCGTACGGTGTGGGGCGCGAGCGACGCCGACATCGTCGTGTACATGGACGTCGATCTGTCCACCGGGCTCGACGGGCTGCTGCCCCTGATAGCGCCGCTGGCCAGCGGCCATTCCGATCTGGCCATCGGCAGTCGGCTCGCGCCGGGCGCGCGGACCGTGCGGGGGCCTCGCCGCGAGTTGATCTCCCGCTGCTACAACGGGTTGATCCAGCTGACCCACGGGGCCCGGTTCAGCGATGCGCAGTGCGGCTTCAAGGCGGCCCGTACCGAGGTGTTGCGACCGCTGCTGGAGAAGACACGGGACGACGCCTGGTTCTTCGACACCGAACTCCTGCTGCTTGCCGAGCACAACGGGCTGCGCATCCACGAGGTCCCGGTCGACTGGGTGGAGGACGTGGACACCCGGGTCGACGTGGTCGGCACCGCCACCGACGATCTGCGGGGGCTGTACCGGATGGCGCGGCTGAAGGCGTCCGGCGCCGCCCGGGTCGCGCTGCCGCGCCGTCCCGCTCCGGCCGCCGAACACCCGGACGCGGTGCTGGCCCCCGACACCGGCCGCTCCCGGTTCACCTGGGAGGTCGGCTGTTTCGCCGCGATCGGGGTGGCCTCGACCATCGGGCAGGGGCTGCTCTACTGGCTGCTGCGCGGCTGGTGGCCGCCCGCACTGGCGAACCTGGTGTCGCTGCTGGTGCTCACCGTGTTCAACACCGAGGCCAACCGCCGCCTGACGTTCCGCTGGTCGGACACCGGGGTGGGGCGGGCACACCTGGGTGCGGGCGCCCTGTTCGTGCTCGGCTACCTGGTCACCTCCGCCGCCGTACTGCTGTACCGCGAGAGCAGTCCGGACGCCTCGCCCGGCGCCGAAACGCTTGTGCTGATCGCGTCGTCCGTGCTGGTCACCGCCGTGCGTTTCCTCGTGCTGCGGCTGGCTGTCTTCCGGCGCTCATGAGCCCCGCCTCCCGTACCCATACCTCTGTCGGAACAACTGTCCGGAACAGGAAAGCGAAGCGCACCGTGACCCACATATCGCAAGAGCCGTCGACCACGCCCGCGAGCGCGCCACCACCACACGTGGCCGGCCGTACGCTGCCCCGCTGGGCCGCCCCGGCCGCGCTCGGCGCGATCCTGCTGCTGGCCGCGGTGCTCTACGGCTGGGCCCTCGGCTCCCTCGGCTGGGGCAACAGCTACTACGCGGCCGCGGTGAAGTCGATGGGGCGCGACTGGACCAACTTCCTCTTCGGGGCGTTCGACCCGGCCGGGGTGGTCACGGTCGACAAGCCACCGGCGGCGCTGTGGCCTCAGGTGATCAGCACCAAGATCTTCGGCCTGCACGGCTGGGCGATGATCCTGCCCCAGCTGCTGGAAGGTGTCGCGGCGGTGTTCGTCCTGCACCGGACGGTACGCCGCTGGGCGGGCGAAGGCGCCGGACTGCTCGCCGCGCTGGTCATGACGCTGACGCCGATCACCGTGGCGATCAACCGCGACAACAACCCGGACACGCTGCTGGTGCTGACCCTGGTCGCGGCGGCGTACGCGCTGACCCGGGCCTTGCAGGCGCCGGCCGGTCGGACGGCCCTGTGGTGGCTGTGCGGCAGTGGCTTCCTGATCGGCGTCGGGTTTCTGACGAAGATGCTGGCCGCCTGGATGGTGCTGCCGGCCCTCACGGCTGCCTGGCTGATCGGTGCGGCCGGGACCTGGCTCGTCCGAGTGCGCCGGCTGCTGATCGCGGGAGCCGTGCTGGCGGTGTCCTCGCTGTGGTGGGTGGCCATGGTGGCGCTGTGGCCCGGCGACCGCCCGTACATCGGCGGCAGCGAGGACGGCTCGGCCTGGGACCTGGTGGTCGGATACAACGGGCTCGGCCGGATCTTCGGCGAGAGCGGTGCCGGCGGCCCGATGGGCGGCGGGGTCTCCTTCGGTGGCGCCGCCGGTCTCGGCCGGCTCTTCAACGACCAGGTCGGCGGCCAGATCAGCTGGTTGCTGCCGCTCTGCGGGGTGGCCCTGGGCGTGGCGGTGGCCGTGGCGGTGCTGCGCCGACGCGGCGGCACGGCCACGGGCGAGC
>NZ_JBSFMM010000339.1:0-8488 GCF_053599555.1 Streptomyces sp. NPDC000941 | reverse complement strand
GCCGCGCCCTGACGCGGCGCCGCGCCGGCCGCCGCGCCCGGGCTGCCACGGCACCGCGCATCACGCGCGCAGGCCGCCAGGCCGCCGCACGACTCGCCTACTCGCCGAGAAAGCCCAGCAGCGCGGCCGTGAGCTCGGCCGGGGCGTCCTCCTGGACGAGATGGCCCGCGCCCTCGAACAGCCGCAGCCGCGCACCGGGGATCAGGCCGGCCAGCTCCCGCCCCCGCTCCGGCGGAATCCAGCTGTCCGCGGAGCCCCAGCAGACCAGGACGGGCAGGTCGAGCTCGCCGTAGCGGCCCTGGATCTCGTCGGTGAAGCGCTGGTCGTTCTGCGCCATCTGCCGGTAGAGCGCGGCCTGCCCGTCCCCGTCGCACCACGGTTCGACGAGCCGGTCCAGGACCGCCGGGTGCAGCCCGGGACCGCTCGCCGAGGCGACGTACTCGCGCACAAGAGCCCGGTGCAGCCCGGGTGGCAGCCGCTCGAAGACCTCCGCGTGCTCGCCGAGCAGCCGGTAGGTGGGGGAGCCCCAGGGGGCCAGGGCCACCGGGTCGACGAGGGCCAGTCGGCGGTAGCGGGCGCCGTGCAGCAGCTGGGCGCGCAGGGCGACGCAGCCGCCGAAGTCATGGGCGACGACGGACGGCGTCCGCTCGCCCCCGGCCAGCCCCCACAGGTCAAGCAGCTCGGTGAAGACCCGGGCCTGGGCGGCCAGGGAGACGTCCTGGCCCGCGCGCTTCTCCGAGGCGCCGTAGCCGGGCATGTCCCAGACGAAGACCCGGTGGCGGTCGGCGAGCGCGCGGGCGACGGACCGCCAGACGTACGAGGAGAAGGGCGTGCCGTGGAGGAGGACGACCGGCGGGCGGTCCGGGGCGCCGAGCGCGGCCCAGCGGACCTCGCCGGAGGAGCTGCGGTGGGTACGGTCCAGCGTCCAGTCGTCGTCGCTGTCGGCGTTGTCGTCGGCTGTCATGGGCAAAACGCTAGTTGCTCATGACATCCCTGTCGAGACTGTCGGCACCGGAGACGGGCAGCAGCCCGCGCTCGCCGAAGACCTTCTTGGCGACGAAGGTGGCGTTGAGGGCCTTGGGGATGCCGCAGTAGACGGCCGCGTGCAGCAGCGCCTCGGTGATCTCGGTGGGGGTGAGTCCCACGTTCAGCGCGGCGTTGATGTGCACTTCGAGCTGCGGCTCGCAGCCGCCGAGGGCGGTGAGTATGCCGAGGGTGACCAGCTGTCGGTCCCGGGGGGCCAGCTCGGGGCGGGCGTACATGTCGCCGAAGGCCCAGGCGGCGACCTGGTGGCCGAGCTCGGGGGAGATGTCGGCCAGCGAG
Organism: Streptomyces sp. NPDC000941; assembly: GCF_053599555.1. Classification (NCBI taxonomy): domain Bacteria; kingdom Bacillati; phylum Actinomycetota; class Actinomycetes; order Kitasatosporales; family Streptomycetaceae; genus Streptomyces; species Streptomyces sp. NPDC000941. The sequence goes on along the minus strand of NZ_JBSFMM010000339.1, from coordinate 7,165 downwards.
TCGACCACTTGCTCGCCCACCTCGCCGTCGATCCGGCTCAGCACCTTCATGCCGTACTCGAACCGCTCCTGCTTGATCGTGTCGTTCGCGTTGCTCATGTCCTGAACGCTAGAAGTTGGAGTGCACTCGAAGGCAAGCGGCCAGGCAGAGGGGCGGGTAGGGGGCGGGCAGGGGTCAGGTGCGGCGCTCCTCCGTGCGCCCGGCACGCGCCCCCACTCCGGCTCGCTCCGGCTCGTAGAATCGAGCCCACCATGGTTTACCTCGACCACGCCGCCACCACCCCGATGCTTCCGGAGGCGGTGCAGGCGATGACCGCCCAGCTCGCCGTCACCGGCAACGCCTCCTCGCTGCACGCCGCCGGCCGCCGGGCGCGCCGTACCGTCGAGGAGTCCCGCGAATCGCTCGCGGCCTCGCTGGGCGCGCGCCCGAGCGAAGTCGTCTTCACCTCGGGCGGGACCGAGGCCGACAACCTCGCGGTGAAGGGACTCTACTGGTCCCGCCGGGACGCCGACCCCGCCCGTACCCGCGTGCTCGCCAGCCCCGTCGAGCACCACGCCGTCCTCGACGCCGTCGACTGGCTCGCCGAGCACGAGGGCGCGCGGGTCGAGTGGCTGCCCGTGGACGCGTACGGGCGGGTGCACCCCGACGCGCTGCGCGAGGCGATCGCTCGCGACCCCTCGGATGTCGCCCTCGCGACCGTGATGTGGGCCAACAACGAGATCGGCACCATCATGCCGGTGCCCGAACTGGCCGCCGTGACGGCGGAGTTCGGGATCCCGCTGCATGCCGACGCGGTCCAGGCCTTCGGCCAGCTCGACCTGGACTTCGCCGCCTCGGGCCTGGCCGCGATGACGGTCAGCGGCCACAAGATAGGCGGGCCGTACGGGATCGGCGCGCTGCTCCTCGGGCGCGAGTGGACCCCGGCGCCGCTGCTGCACGGCGGCGGCCAGGAGCGCCAGGTGCGCTCCGGCACGCTCGACACCCCGGCCATCGCGGCCTTCGCGGTCGCGGCCGCCCATGCCGCCGCCCACCGCGAGGAGTTCGCGCGCGAGATCGGGGCGCTGCGCGACGCGCTGATCGGCGCCGTCCGGGCCGCCGTCCCCGACGCGGTGCTTGGCGGCGACCCGGACCCGGCGGGCCGCCTCCCGGCCAACGCGCACTTCTCCTTCCCCGGCTGCGAGGGCGATTCGCTGCTCCTGCTGCTGGACGCGCGGGGCATCGAATGCTCGACCGGCTCGGCCTGCACCGCGGGCGTCGCCCAGCCCAGCCATGTCGTCCTGGCCACCGGCACGGACCCCGACCTGGCGCGCGGCACGCTGCGCTTCTCGCTCGGCCATACGTCGACCAAGGCGGATGTGGAGGCGGTGGCGGACGCGATCGGCCCGGTGGTGGAGCGGGCGCGCGGCGCGGGTCTGAGCTAGGGAGAAATCAGCGGCACGGCCAAAGGACACGACCAAAGGCACGACCAAAGGCACGACCAAAGATGTCACCAAAGGCTGGGCCAATGGCGGAATTCGCCGTGGCGAAAAACATGCCAAGGTGGTTCGGGATATCTTTCCGATCCACCTGAAAATCGCCCCCGGCGGCTAGTCTCTCCCCGGAATGCAACCCCTTCCGAGGAGGCTCAATGACGAGATTTTCGGTGAGACGGAGCATGGCCGCCGCCGCAATTGCCGCGACGGCTCTTATAGGAACGAGTGCGACGGCTCAGGCCACACCGGCCAATTCGGGATACGAGCCCGTAACCGGCATTCAGAACTGCTGGGTGGGCGGACACACCTGGTTCGGCGTACAGGGCGGCGAGGTCGAGGTCGCGGCCTGCTACGACATCCAGAAGGACGACCAGGGGTACAAGGTCGCGTCGGTTATCCGGATACGGCGGGAAGAGGGAACTCCGGCCCCGGTGAACCTCACGACCCTCGTCACCGGCGGCGAGGACCAAAACGCCACGTCGGCGACCGTGGACGTCTCCAAGGACTCCGTGTGGCACGAAGTGCGCAGCCCCTGGAATCGGGCCTCCGGCGTCTACAACGCGTACGGCAGCTACTTCGCTCCCGGGATGAAAGACGCAAACGGCTGGCCGGTGACGACGCCGCGCGAGCTCGATTTCATGCACAACGGGGACGTCTGGCTGCCGTAAATTCCGCCTTCCGCCCGCAAAGCCGAAGCTCACCGGTCCGAAGTTCGCTGGTCCGCCAGGGCCGCCCGCACCAGCCGCAGATAGCGGGCCCAGTCCCAGAGCGGCCCGGGGTCGGTGTGGTCGGTGCCCGGCACCGCGGAGTGGCTGACGATGTGCTCGCGGTCCGCCGGGAATCCGTACCGCCGGCAGATCCTGGCCGTCAGCCGCGCCGAGGCCTGGTACATCGGGTCCGTGAAGGAGCTGGCCCGGTCCACGAACCCCTCGTGCTCGATGCCGACGCTGCGCTCGTTGTACGGGCGGTTGCCCGCGTGGAAGGCGACGTCCAACTCGCGGACCGTCTGCGCGATACGCCCGTCGCGGCGCACCACATAGTGCGCCGCGGCGCCGTGGCCCGGGTCCCGGAACGCCTCCAGTGCGTCGTAGTAGCTCCCCTGGACGACATGGATCACCACCCGGTCGACGGTGTAGTCGTACGGCCGGTCCGCCCGCCGCCAGTTCAGCTGCGAGGCCGGGACCCACAGCGCCCCCGGGTAGTCGACCTCGCCCTCCTCGCGCGGCTGGTCCACGCCGGGCAGCCGCCACCACAGCCGCTCCAACTCGTCCCGCGCCGCATAGCCGACCCCGCCGAGACCGGCGGCGACCCCGCCGATCAGCAGCGCCCGCCGCCCGAGGCGCCGCCGGCCGCTGGGCGGCGCGGCGTCGCTGTCCGTGGTCTCGTTCATGGAACTGTCAACGGACGGTGAGGGCCGCCCGGTTCCACGGCAGTTGTTGGATCATGGCGCAAACCGACCGTCGAGGAATCGACCGCTCTACCCCCGGATAGATGAATGTTGGACCATCTAGTGACTCGGCAGTGATTCGAGGGAATTCGACGAGGAGTGAACAGCATGCGTATTGGGTTCTCGCTGCCCCAGTTCGGCGCCCTGGCGCACCGCCCGGAGGAGGTGGCGCGGTTCGCGCGGCAGGCCGAGGAACTCGGCGCGGCGAGCCTGTGGGTCGGCGACCGGCTGCTCGACCCGGTCGATCCGGCCGTCGGGTACGCGGGCGCCGATACGATCCCGCCGGAATTCCGCACCGCCCTGGACCCCTTCGTCACGCTGGCCACCGCCGCCGCCGTCACCGAGCGGGTCCAACTGGGCACCAATGTCATCAACGCCCCCTGGTACCCGCCGGCTGTGCTGGCCCGCTCCCTCACCACCATCGACGCGATGAGCGAGGGGCGGCTGCTGGTCGGGCTCGGCACCGGCTGGTCCCCGGAGGAGTACGAGGCCGTGAACGTCCCGATGGCCGAGCGCGGCCGCCGCCTCGACGAAATCCTCGACGCACTGACGGCCTGGTGGACCACCAACCCCGTCGAATACCGCGGCGAACACTGGACCGTGCCCGCCTCGTACATCGATCTCAAGCCGGCCACCCGCCCCCACCCGCCCGTCTACCTGGGAGGCTGGGCCCCCACCGCCCTGCGCCGGGTGGCCCGCCGCGCCGACGGCTGGCTGCCGATCGCCGTCCCGCCCGTACCGTTCGACGCCCAGGCCGCCGTCATCGGTCCCATGACCACCATCCGGGAGACGGCCGAGCGCGAGGGCCGGGACCCCGCCACGTTCGACGCGATCCTGCGGGTCAACCCTTCGTCCGAGGCCACGGTCGAGGACATCACGACGGTGCTGGCCCGGGCGGAGGCGGAGGCGGGCGTGGACCACGCCTTCGTGGACCTGATCTATCTGGCCAAGGACGTGGACCAGGCGCTGGACCTGGCGCAGCGCATCCTGAACGGCGCAAACGCCACCTGACCGGTCCGCCACCCTCCGCCACCCTCCGTAACGATCGGCCGGGGCGATGACCGCCCACCCCCAGGGCCTACCCTGGAGGGGTTATGAATGACTTCCCCGGTGCGCCCACAGGTCCCCGCGACGGCCGTCGCCTGCGCGTACTCGCCGCCATGTCCGGCGGCGTGGACTCCGCGGTCGCGGCCGCGCGGGCGGCCGAAGCCGGCCACGACGTGACCGGCGTCCACCTCGCCCTCTCCGCCAACCCGCAGTCCTTCCGCACCGGCGCCCGCGGCTGCTGCACCATCGAGGACTCGCGCGACGCCCGCCGGGCCGCGGACGTCATCGGCATCCCCTTCTACGTATGGGACCTCGCCGAGCGCTTCCGCGAGGACGTGGTGGACAACTTCATCGCCGAGTACGAGGCGGGGCGCACCCCCAACCCCTGCCTGCGCTGCAACGAGAAGATCAAGTTCGCGGCGCTCCTCGACAAGGCGCTGGCCCTCGGCTTCGACGCCGTCTGCACCGGCCACTACGCCACGGTCGTCCTCCGCGAGGACGGCACCCGCGAGCTGCACCGGGCCTCCGATATGGCCAAGGACCAGTCGTACGTCCTCGGCGTCCTCGACGAGCGCCAGCTGGCCCACGCCATGTTCCCGCTCGGCGACACCCTCACCACCAAGGACGAGATCCGCGCCGAGGCGGAGCGGCGCGGCCTGGCCGTCGCCAAGAAGCCCGACAGCCACGACATCTGCTTCATCGCGGACGGTGACACCCAGGGCTTCCTGGCCAAGCACCTCGGGACGGCCGAGGGCGACATCGTCGACGAGGACGGCCGCAAGCTCGGCACCCACGAGGGCGCGTACGGCTTCACCATCGGCCAGCGCAAGGGCCTGCGCATCGGCCACCCCGCCCCCGACGGCAAGCCGCGCTACGTCCTGGACATCTCCCCGGTGAACAACACCGTCACCGTCGGCCCCGTCGATGCCCTCGACATCGCGTCCCTCACCGCCATCACCCCCCGCTGGTGCGGCACTGCGCCCACCGGCCCCGCCACCTACACGGCCCAACTCCGCGCCCACGGCGGCGAGACGGTGGTGACGGCGGAAGCTGTCGACGGCGAACTGCGCGTGACCTTCGCCGAGCCGGTCCGGGGGGTGGCCCCGGGCCAGGCGATCGTGCTGTACGACGGGACGCGGGTCGTGGGCTCGGCGACGATCGCGACGACGGAGCGGGCTACTGGCACGGTGCGGGCGGCGTCGGCGAGCTGAGGCGGCCCGCCGCGCCCGGATCCATGTCGTAGGAGCGAGCGCCGAATTCCAACCCCTCGAACGGGGTGGACAGCAGAAACTCTTCGAACCCGTCGGTTCCGAGAGTGGCCCACCGGTTGAGCAGCACAGGCAGCTCGTCAATGTCGGTGTCCGCCACTTCGGCGTCGAAGAGACGTTGTTGGTGCGCGGGAAGCGCCTCGCGGATCTCTCGAATCGTGCGCAACGGGGCATCGTCAGGGGTGGATGTCATGATCGCCTCTCCTGTCCGGTGACGGTCAAGCGGCGAGTGGCCCGGAGGCCACCGCCGACGCTCGGCAGTCCCGGCAGCGGCCCGGCCGGGGCGCGCGGAAGGCGCGGTCGCAGCCGTCGCAGTTCTGCAGCGGGGCGACCGGTGGGGCGACCAGTGGGGGCGCCGCCTCAGGGGTCCGGGCCGGTGGGCGAAGCGCGGCCAGACGGTAGGCGAGGAGCCGGGCCGGGCGGCGGGTGATGGGGGCGGGGAGCCCGGCCGTCAGCGCTTCGGCGATCTCGTACGGCCCGACCCCGCGGTCAAGCCACTCCGCGACGGCGGGGGCCAGCGCGGCGGTCTCCCGCTCTGACAGGATCAGGCGCGCGTCGCGGTGGCGCAGGGAGGCGAGGACGGCGGTCGCGCGAGGATCGGCGGCGGCCGGAGTCGGCCCGTCGCCCGTGTGCTCGGTGCTGGGCTCGGCGCGGGAGCCGCCGTCAGGCACCTGGCGCGCCGGTCCGGGCGGCGGTGGGACCTCGCCGCTCCCCGCCGTGCGCCCCGGGGCGTCGTACACGAACGTCCGCGTGACGATCCGCCCGCCCGGGCCGCGCTCGACACGGCGCTCGAGCCACCCCTCCGCCTCCAACTCGTTGAGAGCGGCGGAGATCCGCCCCCGGCCTTCCTTGAAGTGCGCGCACAGCACGTCGATGCGGATGGACGCGCCATCGGGGAGGGACAGGATGTACGCCGCGACGCCGACGGTCACCGCGCTGCCCGCGCGCTGGGCGAGCCGGTTGGAGAGCACGGTGAAGTTGTCGGTGTGGCGGGTGCGGATATGAATCACGCCGGATGCCGGAGCACCGGCGGAAGCGCGCACGGGCGCACTAGACTGCTCTTCAGCCATGGGGAAGGGTCTGACTTCCTGATTGGTCAGGCCCTCGTTCGGGATGGCAGTCCCGGCCGGGGGCCGTCGTCTGTGTGGGGTTGTGTTGCCGCGAGCGTAACCCCTTCGCGGACGCGTCTGCGCCCAAGTCACCCGAAGGGGTGATGGGTTGGGGAGGTGGGTGGGAGTTCTCTACCTGGGTCCTTGGGTAGGGCGCTGTCCCACCGCATGCCTGCCCAGCGACACCTGGCACCGCCCGACCGAGGTCCAGCCGCTCGGCATCCGGTGCGACCTGCAGCGATGGCGCGCAGGCCACTCAAAGCCGCATGAGGCCCGCGGCGGTCTGCCGGAATCCACACCGCGCGTAAAAGGACTCAAGGTGCGGCTCATAGTCGACATGCAGCCACTCGGCACCACATGCCTTCGCCTCATCCGCCGCCGCACGCACTAACCGCACCCCAAGCCCCTGCCGACGTTCGCCGGGGTGCACGGTGGTGTCCAGGATGAAGGCGTGAAGACCTCCATCGCCAACCACGTTGACGAATCCGACGAGCCGGCCGTCCCGGCTCGCGGCGATCCACACCAGACTGCGGGCCAGCATCGGTGCGAAGGTGGTTGGTGTGTGATTCGGCCACGAGGCGTTGAACAGTTCGTTGAGGTCGTCGTCGGTGAGCGCGGGGCGCACCGTCAGCACCGTATCGCCGTTCTGCATAGGATCATTGAAGCTGCGCCATCTGGTCGTGGGCGGCAGTCTGGGGTGTAGATCGTCCGGCAGGGCGGTTTTACGGATTCCCGCCCGTCGTCGCGGGTGCCGCTCAGACGAAGCCGGCTGACCGCGGCTGGCTGCACAAACTGCCCGACGGCCGGTTCACCGCTCGCCCA
>NZ_JBSFMM010000338.1:0-8648 GCF_053599555.1 Streptomyces sp. NPDC000941 | reverse complement strand
GTCGCGGGCGGTCTCGCGGGCCGTGGACACCGCGGAGCGGGCGGCCGTCGGGACGCCGGCGCAGGTGCCGTCGGCGCCGAGCAGCGGCTCGTACTCGTCCTCGTTGACCGGCAGGCCCACCGTGCGGACCTGTTTGCCCAGGCGCGCGCCGCAGCCCCAGTGGTCGTTGGCCGCCTTGGCGGTGGCGGTCGCGGTGCGGACGAAGTCGGGGCGGACGGCGGGGTCGTCGAGGGTGACTCCGCCGAGCTTGGTCTCCACGGTGATCAGCAGGCTGGTGCCGCCGTTGGCGCACTCCAGCAGTACGGCGGCGGTCCCTTCGCCGTCCTCGTTGTCGTCCTGCCGCACACTGTCCGTGCCGAAGACCCCGGACCAGCCGTGGCCGAGGGGGACCGCGAGGGTGCCCCGCCCGGGTACGGGGGTGTACGTCCCGGCGATGCCGTACGTGGTGCGGGGCCGCGGGCCGGCCTCGATGTTCACCTTGACGCTGCCCTTGCCGTCGGCCGCCACCTCGCACCGTACGGCGAGGGTGTTGGCCTGGTCCTCGTCGCCCTTGGCCTTCGCCTTGGCGTCGAAGGTGCCCTTGGTGCGGTTGCTCACGCTGATCTCGCCGTCGCCGAGCACCGCGCGGACCTCGTCCTTGGCCAGCACTCCGTCGCAGGCCGCGTCGAGCGCGCGGTCGTCACTGCCGGCCATCCAGACGATCGTGCCCGTCAGGGCAGCCAGCGCCAGCACGGCGGCCCCGAGGCCCCACGCGCGGCGGCGGGTGAGCCTGCCACCGAGCCAGGTCGAAGGGCTCTCGCCGTCCCCTTCGTCAGGTTGCTCCTCGGACCGGTCGCCGCGTCGCAGTCTGCTCAGTGCCATTCCTCGACCTCCCCCAGCACCTTCGTATCGCGGCACCCCGCCGACTTCGGCCAGCCGTCCGGCGCGCTCAGATAGCGGTCAAGCGCCGTGCGCGCCGTACGGGAGAGCTTGGCGCGGTCCTTGGCGCCCAGGGTGGCGGTCGCGCCGTCCTCGATCAGGATCGAGGGGATCACCGAGACGCGGTGGTAGGTGTCCCGGCCGCCGCACACCGAGCGTGCCCACAGGGCGAGTTGAGGGTCCTCGACGTAGGACGAGATCCGGTCCTCGCCCTGGGCACCGTCAGTCCCGCCGTCGGCCCCACCGACCTTGCCGTCGTCGTCGCCCTTGTCACCGCCGGCGGGCTTTCCCTGGTCCTGGGACACTCCCCACCCCGGCACATGACCCTCGCGCTCGTACGAGTCGTATGCGGTCCGGCCGAAAATGCCCGACCAGCTGGCCGCCTCGACGCCGGTGATCTGCCAGTCCGCCGGCTGGCTGCCGTCGTTCTTCTCGGCCTCCGAGTCCCAGGTGCCCTGGCAGGCGTTCAGCACCCGGGACTCCTGGACGTCGCCGAGCGTGGTCCAGGCCCCGGGCATGACGCCGGGCAGCGAACGGGCGTTGATCCAGTTGCATTTGCGCAGATCGCGGCCGGGCTCCTCGATGCGCTCCGACCGCCAGTCGCCCTTGTCGTCGTGCGCCTCGTAGGTGTCCAGCACCTGGGTCGGCGCCTTGAGCGTGGCGCTCCCGCAGCCCTGCGCCTCGGTGATGGCGTTCGCGACGTGGACGGCGGTGCGGAAGCCGGTAAGGGCGGCGGCCCGTTCGGCCCTGGCCCGCTCCTCGCGCTCGGCGGCGCTGTCGGCGGCCTCGTGGTCGCCGTCGGTGACAAGTGCCGACACATACAGGTCGGTCGTGGGCCGGACCCGGCCGCGCAGCCCGTCCACGCACTCGGTCACCAGCCAGGCGCCACGCCTGCCGTACTGGCCGGTGGTACCGGGGGCGACATACGTGCCGTCGGTGCCGGCCGTACCCAGGAGGTCTTCGGTCTCCATACCCTCGGGGACGTCGGAGACCAGCGCTTCGGCGTGCACGGTGACGCCGTATCCGTCGCCCCACGAGAGCGCGCAGTGGAGCAGCGAGCGGCTGGTCCGGCCGGGTTCGAGCATCGTGCCGTGCTGGCTGAGCTCGCCCGCCGAGCCGTCGCGGACGAGCCGCTTCAGATCCGCGTACGGGAGGGTGCCGTCACACGCCTTTCTCAGCTGGGCGCGGTTGGCCGCGAGATGGCCGCCGCTGTCGCGGTTCACGACGACGAAGACCGCAACCAGCGCTATGACGAGTACCACCAGGGCCGTGTGGCGCAGCCACACGCGGGCCCACAACCGACGCATCCCGCCCCCGCTCCTTCGTCCCCCTTGATCACAGGCGATCAGGTGATCAGACAACCCCGTTGATCAAGCCGGGACAGTACCAGAGCCCGCATCACGCGCTGCAGGGGTCGCACGGGGGAGGTGTCGTGCGGAACAGGTGCCGTACGGAGCAGGTGTCGTACGGAGCGGACGTCAGAAGACCGACTCGGCCTCGTCCATGCGGGCCACCGGAACCGTCTTGAGCTCGGTGACCGCCTCGGCGATCGGCACCATCTCGATGTCCGTGCCGCGCAGCGCGGTCATCATGCCGAAGTCGCCGCGGTGGGCGGCCTCGACGGCGTGCCAGCCGAAGCGGGTGGCCAGCACCCGGTCGTACGCGGTCGGGGTGCCGCCGCGCTGGACGTGGCCGAGGATGACCGGGCGGGCCTCCTTGCCGAGGCGGCGCTCCAGTTCGGCGGCGAGGCGGTTGCCGATACCGGTGAACCGCTCGTGGCCGTACTGGTCGATCTCGCCCTTCTGGTAGTCCATCGTGCCCTCGGCGGGGTGCGCGCCCTCGGCGACGCAGATCACCGCGAACTTCTTGCCGCGGGAGAAGCGCTCCTCGACCATCTTCACCAGCGCGTCGATCTCGAACGGCCGCTCCGGCAGGCAGATGCCGTGCGCGCCGCCCGCCATACCGGACTCCAGCGCGATCCAGCCCGCGTGGCGCCCCATGACCTCGACGACCATGACCCGCTGATGGGACTCGGCCGTGGTCTTGAGCCGGTCCATGGCCTCGGTGGCCACGCCGACGGCGGTATCGAAGCCGAAGGTGCGGTCGGTGGCGGAGATGTCGTTGTCGATGGTCTTGGGCACGCCGACGATGGGCAGCCCGGCGTCGGAGAGCATCCGGGCGGCGGTGAGGGTGCCCTCGCCGCCGATCGGGATCAGCACGTCGATGCCGTAGTCGCGGGCGTGGTCCTTGGAGGTCTCACACGCCTCGCGCAGCCGGGCCCGCTCCAGGCGGGAGGAGCCGAGGATGGTGCCGCCGCGGGCGAGGATGCCCGCCACGGCGTCCAGGTCGAGCTTGCGGTGACGGCCGTCGAGCAGCCCCTTGAAGCCGTCTTCGAAGCCGATGACCTCGTCGCCGTGGCCGGCCACGGCACGGTGGACGACCGAACGGATCACAGCGTTCAGGCCGGGGCAGTCGCCGCCTGCGGTGAGAACTCCGATGCGCATCGTGCTGTGTCTCCTGCTGCCTTCGGGTAGGTGTGAGCCAGTCCGATTGTTTCATGGGCCCGGTGGTGCTGTGTCCGTCTCTGTACCCGTACCTGAGGAGCGCTTTATCGATGCCCGCAGGTATTGTCAAGGGGACGGGGCCGCCGATACGGCCGTTTTTAGGGAAGTTTCGACGGAAGTTTCGACCGCACTTCAGGCCGGAGTGTCGACCATCAGATCGGAGTGCCAGGCGTGACGCGCAGCGTGTACGTGACCGGGATCGAGCGCGGTGACGGCCGCCAGGTCGTCGAGCTCGGGGTCATGGAGCTCCTGACCCGCCATGTCGACCGGGTCGGCGTCTTCCGCCCCCTGGTGCACGACAACCCCGACCGGCTCTTCGATCTGCTGCGGGCCCGCTACCGGCTGGGCCAGTCGCCCGAGTCCGTCTTCGGGATCACCTACGACGAGGCGTCCGCGCTCCAGGCCGAGCGGGGCACCGACGAGCTGGTGGCGCACCTGGTCGGCCGGTTCCACGAGGTGGCCCGCGAGTACGAGTACGTGCTGGTGCTGGGCAGCGACTACGCCGCGACCAGCCTCCCCGACGAGCTGGGGCTCAACGCGCGGCTGGCCAATGAGTTCGGCGCCTCGGTGATCACCGTGGTCAGCGGCAAGGATCAGAGCGTCGAGTCGCAGGGCGCCGAGGCGCACAACGCGTACCGCGCCTATGAGGCGCAGGGCTGCGATGTCGTCGCCGTCGTGGTGAACCGGGTGGCCCCCGGCGACCGGGAGGCCGTGGCCGAGCTGCTGCGGGACAAGCTCCCCGTCCCCTGCTACGCGCTGCCCGAGGACGGCGCGCTGTCCGCGCCGACCGTCTCCCAGGTGGTGCGCACCCTGGGCGCCGAGGTGCTGCTCGGCGACCACTCGGGGCTGTCGCGGGACGTACGGGGCTTTGTCTTCGGCGGCGCCATGCTGCCCAGCTTTCTGCCCGCGCTGACCGAGGGCTGTCTGGTGGTGACCCCCGGCGACCGCGCCGATCTGATCATCGGGGCGCTGGCCGCGCACAGCGCGGGCGCCCCGCCGATCGCCGGGGTGCTGCTCACCCTGGACGAGCGGCCGGGGGAGGACATCCTGGCGCTGGCCTCCCGGCTGGCCCCGGGCACCCCGGTGGCGGCCGTGGCGGGCGGCAGCTTCCCGACCGCGGCCGAGCTGTTCGCGCTGGAGGGAAAGCTGACCGCGGGCGCGCCGCGTAAGGCCGAGACCGCGCTCGGTCTCTTCGAGCGACATGTGGACACCGCCGAGCTGACCAACCGGATCTCGGTCGCCCGCTCCGGCCGGGTCACCCCGATGATGTTCGAGCACGAGCTGATCGAGCGCTCCCGCGCGGGCCGCCGCCGCGTCGTGCTCCCCGAGGGCACCGAGGAGCGGGTGCTGCGCGCCGCCGATGTGCTGCTGCGCCGCGATGTGTGCGACCTCACACTGCTGGGCGAGGAGGACACGATCCGCAAGCGCGCCGCCGAGCTGGGTATCCAGCTCGCGGACGCGCAGATCATCGATCCGCAGACCTCGCCGCTGCGCGATCGCTTCGCCGAGCTGTACGCGCGGCTGCGCGCCCATAAGGGCGTCTCGTACGAGCTGGCCTACGACGTGGTCGCCGACGTCTCGTACTTCGGCACGCTGATGGTGCAGGAGGGCCTGGCCGACGGCATGGTCTCCGGGGCCGTGCACTCCACCGCCGCCACCATCCGGCCCGCCTTCGAGATCATCAAGACCGCGCCGGACGCCGAGATCGTCTCCTCGGTCTTCTTCATGTGCCTGGCGGACCGGGTGCTGGTGTACGGCGACTGCGCGGTCAACCCGGATCCGGACGCCGAGCAGCTGGCGGACATCGCCATCCAGTCGGCGACGACGGCCGCCCAGTTCGGCGTGGAGCCGCGGATCGCGATGCTCTCGTACTCCACCGGCACCTCCGGCTCCGGCGCGGATGTCGACAAGGTGCGCAAGGCGACCGAGCTGGTCCGTGAGCGCCGTCCGGACCTGCTGGTCGAGGGCCCGATCCAGTACGACGCCGCGGTGGACACGGCGGTCGCGGCGACCAAGCTGCCGGGCTCCGAGGTGGCGGGCAAGGCCACGGTCCTGATCTTCCCGGACCTGAACACCGGCAACAACACCTACAAGGCGGTGCAGCGCTCGGCGGGCGCGGTCGCGGTCGGCCCGGTGCTGCAGGGGCTGCGCAAGCCGGTCAACGACCTGTCCCGCGGGGCGCTGGTCCAGGACATCGTCAACACCGTCTCGATCACCGCCGTCCAGGCCCAGACGCCTGCCCCCGGCTTCCCCGTCTCCCCCGGCTCCCCCGTACAGAAAGCACCCACCGCGTGAACGGCTCCCGAGTCCTCGTCCTCAACTCCGGCTCCTCGTCGGTCAAATACCAGCTGCTCGACATGGCCGACGGCGCCCGGCTCGCCTCCGGCATCGTGGAGCGGATCGGGGAGGGCCCCGTCGTCGACCACTCGGCCGCCCTCAAGCAGGTCGCCGAGGAACTGGCCGCGCAGGGCCTGGGCCTGGACTCGCCCGAACTTGCGGCGGTCGGCCACCGGGTGGTGCATGGCGGCACCCGGTTCACCGAGCCGACCCTGATCACCGACGACGTGGTCGAGGAGATCGAGAAGCTGGTGCCGCTGGCCCCGCTGCACAACCCGGCGAACGTCACCGGGATCAAGGTGGCCCGCGCGCTGCGCCCGGATCTGCCGCAGGTCGCGGTCTTCGACACGGCGTTCCACGCCACGATGCCGGAGGAGGCCGCGCGCTACGCCATCGAGCAGGAGACCGCCGACCGGTACGGGGTGCGGCGCTACGGCTTCCACGGCACCTCCCACGCGTATGTCTCCCGGGCCACCGCCGCGCTGCTGGGCCGGGACGTCGCCGAGGTCAACACGATCGTGCTGCACCTGGGCAACGGCGCCAGCGCCTCCGCGGTGCGCGGCGGGGTGTGCGTGGACACCTCGATGGGGCTCACCCCGCTGGAGGGCCTGGTCATGGGTACTCGCTCGGGCGATCTGGACCCGGCGGCGATCTTCCATCTGGCCCGGGTCGGCGGGATGTCGATCGACGAGATCGACACCCTGCTGAACAAGCGCAGCGGGCTGCTGGGCCTGTGCGGGGACAACGACATGCGCGAGATCGGCCGCCGGATGGGCGAGGGCGACCCGGCGGCTCAGCTCGCCTTCGACGTCTACGTCCATCGGCTGCGGAAGTATGTGGGCGCGTACACCGCGGTGCTGGGGCGGGTGGACGCCATCGCCTTCACCGCGGGCGTCGGGGAGAACTCCGCGGCGGTGCGGGAGGCGGCGATGCGCGGCCTTCCCGCGTTCGGCATCGAGGTGGACGCGGTGCGCAACGCGGTGCGCGGCGCCTCGGCGCGGCTGATCTCCACGGAGGCCAGCCGGGTCGCGGTGGCCGTCGTGCCCACCGACGAGGAGCTGGAGATCGCCAGCCAGACCTTCGAGTTGGTCGCTGCTTAGCCGCTGCTGGGTCGCCACCCGGTCTCCGGCTGGTCTTCGACTGATCTCCGGCCGTTCGGCGGCTCTTGCCCCGGCATTGCGCCGCTGTCCATAGCGTAAATATTCCGCTCCGAAACAAACGGATAGGATCTGCCTCATGCGCCGTTCCAAAATCGTCTGCACTCTGGGCCCCGCCGTCGACTCCTACGACCAGCTGAAGTCGCTGATCGAGGCCGGGATGAACGTGGCCCGATTCAATATGAGCCACGGGAGCCACACGGAGCACGAGGAGCGGTACCACCGCGTCCGCAAGGCCTCCGAGGAGACCGGGCGCGCGGTCGGCGTGCTCGCCGACCTCCAGGGCCCCAAGATCCGGCTGGAGACCTTCGCCGACGGCCCGGTGGAGCTGGTGCGCGGTGACGAGTTCACCATCACCACCGAGGACGTACCGGGCGACCGGACGATCTGCGGCACCACGTACAAGGGGCTGCCGGGCGACGTCTCCAAGGGCGACCAGGTCCTGATCAACGACGGCAATGTCGAGCTGCGGGTCACCGCGGTCGACGGCCCGCGGGTCAAGACGATCGTCATCGAGGGCGGTGTGATCTCCGACCACAAGGGGATCAACCTGCCGGGCACCGCGGTCAATGTGCCCGCGCTGTCCGAGAAGGACATCGTGGACCTGAAGTTCGCCCTGGCGATGGGGTGCGACATGGTCGCGCTGTCCTTCGTCCGGGACGCCGGCGACGTCCGCGATGTGCACCGCGTCATGGACGAGGTGGGGCACCGGGTGCCGGTGATCGCCAAGGTCGAGAAGCCGCAGGCGGTCGCCAACATGGAGGAGGTCGTCGCGGCCTTCGACGGCGTCATGGTGGCCCGCGGCGACCTGGCCGTCGAGTATCCGCTCGAGAAGGTCCCGATGGTGCAGAAGCGCCTGATCGAGCTGTGCCGGCGGAACGCCAAGCCGGTGATCGTGGCGACCCAGATGATGGAGTCCATGATCACCAACTCGCGGCCGACCCGCGCCGAGTCGTCCGACGTCGCCAACGCGATCCTGGACGGCGCCGACGCGGTCATGCTCTCCGCGGAGTCCTCCGTCGGCGCGTATCCGCTGGAGACGGTCAAGACGATGTCCCGCATCGTCCAGGCCGCCGAGCAGGAACTGCTCTCGCGCGGTCTGCAGCCGCTGGTCCCCGGCAAGAAGCCGCGTACGCAGGGCGGCTCGGTCGCCCGTGCGGCCTGCGAGATCGCGGACTTCCTGGGCGCCCAGTCGCTGGTGGCCTTCACCCAGTCCGGCGACACCGCCCGCCGGCTGTCCCGCTACCGCGCCCAGCAGCCGATCCTGGCCTTCACCACCGATGTGGCCACCCGCAACCAGCTGACGCTCAGCTGGGGCGTGGAGTCGTTCGTGGTGCCGTATGTGGAGCACACCGACGCGATGGTGGACCTCGTCGACGCCGAGCTGTCGAAGCTGGGCCGCTACAACGAGGGCGACACCATGATCATGACCGCCGGTTCGCCCCCCGGCGTCGCCGGCACCACCAACATGGTCCGGGTGCACCACCTGGGCGGCGAGAGCAAGTAGCCCGGCCGCTGAGCGGGCCCCCGGCCGCCGAGCGGGCGAAGGGGCCCCTGAGCGGGCGGCTGACGCGCCGGGGGGGTCGCCCCCCGCGCGGGGGGGTTGGGCCACCAACGGCTCTTTTGTTCTATTACACAGTATACATCACTTAACCAACGAATAAAGTCGACG